>JANOWX010000042.1:0-2768 GCA_031418175.1 Acidobacteriota bacterium
CCCCCGCTTTGGTCCCCCCTTCTAACCCTAACGATCAAGTCACACCCACCGCGCCGGCCGGGGCCCCACGCACTCCAAAGGCTTCGCCCACTTTTCCCGTCTCCAGCTTCATCCGACAGCCTGTTGTTTCAGCGCCGCCAACACCTCGTCCGTGACCTCGTCAGTTTCGGGCAAGCCGTGCTGTTCCTGAAATTCATGCAAGGCTGAGCGCGTCATCCGGCCCATCAAACCGTCAACCCCGCCCGGCGAGAAGCCGAGGTAGGTCAGATAGGCCTGCGCCGTCCGCACGTTCAGATCGGGGAAAGTGCCCGCCTGGAAGCCTTGAAAGGCCGCCGCCAGCTTCACGTCATACTTGTTGATGGCAAACGTCGGCCCGTTGTAAATGCGCGCGAAGCCGGCCCAATCGTGATTGCGCAGCGCCGCGACGGCTTTGGGTTGGCCGTTGATGAAATTGGCCAGCGCCAGCAGTTGGGCATTTTCGCTTTCCATCATCTCCACCACCATCGTTTCGGCATCGGCGAAACCCGCCGCCCGCGCATTGAACCCCATCACCTGCCCCAACCCCCAAGAGGCGCTGCGCAAGGCCGCGTCTCTATCGAATCCGATCGCGCGCATCAACCGGTCGTATTGCGGCGCGCCACTCGGCCCGTAGCCGCCCGGTTTGGGATTGCTGATGTTCGGATCGGCGCTGTCGAATTTGTGTTTGGTCTCGCGGCTGAAAATGTGGCGCTCGAACAGAATGAGCGGGCGGCGGTCGCGTAAATAACCGAACCCGCGCGTTTCGACGGTGCCGACGGCGACTAACTCGGCGACGCCGACTTGTAACAGTTGCGTCGCTGCCTCGATGCCGTCCAGATCGAGCGGCAATGCGGTTCCTTGAAACTCTGGTGTCATGCTGGGCCTCCTTTTGGATTGAAACGAACGTGGCAGTGGCGTTGCTTGGGATTGAACGAAACGGAAAGCCGCCTGACTTTCCGGCTGTATGCTGAATTGAAATTGGTTTGGGCAACGAACGCGCTGCATTATAGGCATTCGCGGCCAGAATGAAAGTGGAGGCCGCCTCTGGGTACGCACCGCTTCCAGCGTGCGGTCTCGGCGGCAGACGGAATCAAACCGGCAGGAAAACCCCTCCGGCCTTGTGCCGTGCGTTGCCTTGCCCGCACGCTGGAAGCGGTGCGTACCCAGGTCGCCTCCGCTTTGAACTGCATTCGGATTGTCGCGCAAATCAGCATCCGCTATAGTGCGCCGCGTAGCTTCGCACGCAGACACCCGCAACATTCAACCGCCGCGCAACCCACAGGAGGTTCCGCCCATGCGACAGCAAAAAAATGTCCGCCTGGCTTTGAAGGCGCTCGCGCTCAGCGCCGCCGCCCTCTTTGCCTTCAGCAGCGCCGCTCAGCAACCCCAAAAAGAGTTGACGCTCGCCGCACAGGATTTCTTTGAACAGAAGATCAGGCCTGTGCTGGCCGGCAACTGCTATGCCTGCCACAGCGCCAAAGCGAATAAGCCCGCCGGCGGTTTGCTGCTCGACACGCGCGCCGGAATGCTGAAAGGCGGCGCATCCGGCCAATCCGCGATTGTGCCGGGCGATGCGGAAAAGAGTCTGTTGCTCAAGGCGCTGCGTTACACCGACGCCAAGTTGCAGATGCCGCCGAGTGGCAAACTTTCCGACGCGATCATCAATGACTTTGAAACCTGGGTGAAGATGGGCGCGCCCGACCCGCGTGTTGAAACAGCCGCCGCCGTTTATGTCTCGCCATACGACTTTAACGAGGCCAAAAAGTTCTGGGCATTCCAACCCGTCAAAGATGCAGCGCCGCCCGCCGTTAAAAACGCCGCTTGGGTGCGCTCGCCAATAGACAATTTCATCCTCGCCAAGCTGGAAGAAAAGCAACTCAAGCCGCTGGGCGATGCCGGCAAGCTGACGCTGATACGGCGCGCGACCTTTGATCTGACAGGCTTGCCGCCGACGCCGGATGAGATAGATGCCTTCGTCAAAGATGCCGCACCGAATGCCTTTGAAAAAGTCGTAGATCGTTTGCTCGCATCCAAAGCTTACGGCGAAAAGTGGGGCCGCCATTGGCTCGATCTGGCGCGCTATGCCGACACGGCGGGCGACAATTCCGACTATCCGATCACGGCGGCCTGGCGCTATCGCAACTACGTCATCGAAGCGTTTAACAAAGACAAACCCTACGATCAATTCATCCGCGAACAGTTGGCGGGCGACCTGTTGGCGCAACAAAGCGCGCCGCGTGTGGAAAGCAAGCTAGCCGAAGCAGATGCTGACGAAGCGTCGAAGCCGCAAAAAAACAACGCACTGCCCAAAGAGCAGCAGGAGAAAATCATCGCCACCGGTTATCTGGCGCTGGCGCGCCGTTTCGGTTCGCGCAACAAAGAGATGAACCTGACGATTGATGACACGATTGATAACCTGGGCCGGACGTTTTTGGGCCTGAGCACAAGCTGCGCGCGCTGCCACGATCACAAGTTCGATCCAATTCCCCAACGCGATTACTACGCGCTGTATGGCATCTTCAACAGCATTCGCTATTCGTTCCCCGGCGCCGAAATTTATCAGCATCCCGCCGAGATGGTCGCGCTGGTGACGGGCAAAGCCGCCGAGAATTTTTATCAGCAGCAGAAAGAACTCAGCGACATTGACGATGCGGTCGAACGGTTGAAGAGCGAGAAAGGCACGGCGCTGCGCAACAAAAAGGCGCTCGAACAAAAGGCCGCTGAAGCTGCTCCCCCTGCTGGCGCACCGG
>JANOWX010000043.1:0-14353 GCA_031418175.1 Acidobacteriota bacterium
AAACCGAAACCGCGTCGCGCCGCCCGCGAACGTTGCGCCGTCAATGAACGCCGCATCAAACAACATTGGCTCGAATTGCTCCGGCTTCACGTGTCGCTTGTGATTGGCAGCATCGGGCGCGCGCAACAGCGTGACGACGGCGGCTGCGTCGTGGGCGCGAACGCAGCCAGAGGCGCTCGGCGTTTTCCCAGCAAAGCTGACACAGCCGCCGCGTGTTTGCGCCGCCAATCGCACAGGCAAGAGGCAGAGCAAAACCCAGAGCAAAATAAAGATGAACTTGCTGGTCTTCGTCATTGCACCTCAGAACAACAGCTTCAACGCGAACTGAAATTCACGCCCTTCATTCGCCGTCGCGGTGTAACGCCCAACCGTGGAGCTATCAAGAAAGAAACCCGGAATCAAAAAGTTCGGATGATTGAGCGCGTTGAATGATTCCGCGCGAAATTGCAGCCGCGCTTTTTCGGTCAACTGAAAGACTTTGTTCAGCGACAGATCGGGGTTTCTGAAATTCGGGCCGGTCAGGATGTTGCGGCCCGCGCTGCCGTAATTCGTACCCGGATCGGCGAACGCTGCCGGATTGAACGCCAAGCCTGCCGGAATGTTCGCCAGCGGATTGCCGATCAAATTGGGGCGACGAATCGCAAAGTCGCCCGATGAATACTGCGGCGTATAAGGCCGTCCGGTTTGCAAGCTGACGATGCCGTTCAGTTGCCAACCGCCGAGCAATTTGTGCTTGCGCAAGAACGGCAAGTCGTAATTGAAGCTCGTCGAGAACTGATGCGTGCGGTTGTAATCAGCCAGCCCGTAATCGGCGTTCAAGTTGTAAGAGTTCTGCGGAAATTCCTGCGACGGCGTGTCGTTCGAGACGTTACTCGACGACGAAAGATCGAAGGCGCGCGCAAACGTATACGACGCGAGCAACGTCAGCCCTTGCGCGGCGCGACGACGTACGCTGACTTGCAAGCCGTTGTAATTCGAACTCGCCACCTGATCTTGATAAGCGATGTCGCCGCAGGTCACCGCCGCGCCCGCCGGTGTTTTGCCGCAATTCGCATAAGGCCGCAGCGTGCCGTTGCCGCCCAGGCTGGCGGGCAAAATCTGATTGATGTTGTAACGCAACCCCAGATGCCGCCCTTGCGAGCCGACGTAACCAACCTCTAACACAAGGTCGCGCGCGAGTTCGCGTTCGACGGTCAGGTTGTATTGATAAACCTCTGACGTGCGGAAATTCGGATTGATGCCGCGCGGCGTATTCAAGCCCGTCACGCTGCCGCGCGCAGCGGGAAAGGGCGCGGCGAAACTGATTTGCGGCGGACGTGTACCGCGACTGATCGTGAAATCTTCGGTGACGATGAAGGGAAAATTCTTGCCCACCATATCGCGGATGATGTCGAAGGCTTCGAGGCTGAAATACAACCCGCCGCCGCCGCGAATCACCGTCTTGTCGTTGTTGAAGGGCCGCAGCGCGAAGCCTATGCGCGGGCCGAAATTGTTTTTGTCGGGCTTAATCAACGTAGGCGCAAAGCGCGTATCGCCCGCCGTGACAATTGAACTCAGTTCAGGAATGAACGTCGCCAGCCGGTTGTTCTTTTCGTCGAGCGCCGATTGATATTCATAACGCAGCCCGAAATTCAGCGTCAGCCGCGAAGTCGCGCGCCAGTCGTCTTGCGCAAACCACGCCGCCTGCCAGCCGCGCGATTCGTTGAGCAACGACGAGTCGGGTTGCAACCGCGTAACCGTTTCGGGATAGCCGAAAAGAAAATCGGCAAACGATCTCGCGCCGGTCGCACGCGCACGACCATCAGGCGCACTCACCGCGCCGCGAAAACGAAAGCGCCCTTTGATGCCGCTGACTTCGCGGTCGGCATAAGACGAACGAATCAGGTCGCCGCCAAATTTCAGATTGTGTTTGCCCGCCGTCACCGAAACCAGATCGAGGATTTGATAGTTCTTCAGATACAGCGTGCCCGGGTCGTTGCCGCGGTCACCGAAGTCTTGAAAGCCGTCAATCGAAATGCGCGGGAAGCCCGCCAGCACTGAGGTTCCCAACGCCTCAAAGCCGCCGATGCCGTAATCGTTGTGAATGTTCGTGCCGCCGAAAATGCCATAGGTCAATTGCCGTTGGTGGTAATAACCGAAGCGCACTTCGTTGACGACGCGCGGCGAAAACACATGCGTATCGCTCGCCGCCAGCGTGTCGTGTTCATCGTCAGTGTTGCGTCCGAACGGCCCCCACACCTGATCGCCGGAAAACGGATTGAAGCTGAGCGAACGCGCTCCGGCATAGCGCACATAGGCGTTGTTATTCGCCGCGAAGCGATGATCCACCTTGCCCAAAAACGTCTGGCGATTGCTGCGGCGTTTTTTGCTGACGAGATAATCGGTGAGCGAACCCGTGCCGTTGGCCGCCGGAATGAATTGCAGCATACGCGCCGCGACGGGGCTGAAACGATTGGTCGGAATAACATTTGGCGTAGCGAAATCGCGGCCATTCAACGGGTCAGTCACGCGAATCGTGGGCAGCACATTGCGAAAGTCGCCGGTCAGCCACGCGGCGTTAGGCGCTGAATCGAGATGCGATTCAGAACGGCGCTGAATAGACTGTTCATAACTCGCAAAGAAAAACGTGCGGTCTTTGCCTGAGCGAATGGCGGGGCCGCCTTCGCCGAAACGCGGCAACGCGAGTGGCCCACCCAGCACGCCGCCGAACTGATTGCGCTTGAGCGATTTCGTGCCGGTGAGCGGATTGAGCGCGTCGAACATATCGTTGCGCACGAATTCAAACAGCGTCCCGTGAAACTGGTTCTCGCCCGATTTCGTCACGACGCTGACCTGCGCGCCCGCCGTGCGTCCGAACTCGGCGGCATAGCTCGATGTCGAAACCTTGAACTCCCGAATCGAATCAACCGAAGTCGTGATGCCTACGCCCGCGTTTTTGTCGGAGCGATTGATGACGCCGTCCAGCGAATAATTCGTCGCGTCAGAGCGCGTGCCTGCGACTGAAAGCCCAGCGCCCACGCTGTCTTCATCGGGGCGTTGATAGACGCCGGGCACAAGCAAAGCCAGCGCGTTGAAATCGCGTCCGTTGAGCGGCAAGTCGGCGAGTTGCTTTTGCACGATGACTTCGCCCTTGCTCGGCGTGTCGGTGTTGATGGCCGAACCCTCTGAAACCACCGTGACCGAATCAGTGAGCGCGCCCGCTTCGAGAATGAAGTTGTGATGCGCGGTCTGATCGGTTTCGAGCATGACATCCGTGCGGATGCCGCGCTTGAAACCCTGCGCCTCGACCGTGATGCGGTATTTGCCCGGCGCGAGTTGCGGGATTGAATAAACGCCGTCGTGATCGGCTACGACGCGCTGTTCGCGGCCCGTGCCTTCGTGCGTGATGGTGATGGTTGCGCCCGCTACGCTTGCGCCCGCTGCGTCATTCACTTCGCCCACGACGGTGGCTTTGAAACTTTGCGCGAACGTGGTTGCGCCCACGAGCAATAAACAAACAGCGACGAATAGCCATCGCATGGTTCGATTCAGACTGTGCATAAATTTTCCTTTCGAGATCGGGAGATAGAATCACCCGAAAGGTGATTGGGAGAGCAGTCTGGCATTTGCGTCAGGCCGCCTAAGACATCTTCAGAAAATCGCTTGATCGGTATTAGCTCCGTTAGGAGCGACTTGTTTATAGCAACGCGCGCAACCATTTCCTTTAGCTCCGTAGGAGCGCAATGTGCGCAGATGCCGCTCCTAACGGAGCTTGGAATCTCATGTCTCGCTTGGCTATAAACAGGCTGCTCCTAACGGAGCTTCGTTGGCGTGTGAGTGATTCGTTCATTGACCGGTTCCCCTTCCTGAAGCGCCTTCCGTTTTATCGGGCAGCGCGAATTCATAGAGCGGCTTCAATTCGTCGCTATAAAAAATCAGCTTCAGTTGTTGCGCGTCGGCTTCGATCACCGTGAAGCCGTGCGACGATTGGGCGTAAAGGGAACGCGGCGATGCTTCGATTTTGCGAATGCCCGCGCCGCCGCCGCCGCTGACAAAAAAATGCACGCCGCCTTCTGGTTTCAGGTGTTGCAAGTCGTGATCGTGCCCGGCGAGGTAAACGTCTGCGCGTCCGCGCAACAGCGGCAACAAGCGCCGGATGAGGCTTTTGCTGTCGCCGTGCCGTCCGGCGGAATAGATCGGATGATGGCCGTAAACCAGCTTCCAGCGCGCGCGGCTTTTGGTGAGTTCATCGTTGAGCCACACCAACTGCGCTTCTGAAACTTCGTTGGTGTCGAGCGCAAAGAACTGCACGGCTCCGGCGGTGAAGGTGTAATAAGGCGCAGGCATACGCCAACTTGCGCTCTGTTGTGAATAGAGAATTTCGGCGGCGGGCGAATCGGGAAAGCCCCAGTCGTGGTTGCCCAGCGTAGCGAAAACCTTAACGTTCAGCGGGCTGTAAAGCTCTTCCCATTGCGTGCGCCAGCGCGGGTCGGCAGTGCTTTCCATTCCGCGATCATAAAAGTTGTCGCCCACCGTCACGCCGAAATCGAAAGGTTTGTTTGCATGAAAGCGCGCCATCGCCGCCGCTGTTTTCTGCTGTGCCGGCGTGCCCTGCCCGAAATCGCCGAAGGCCAGCACGCGCACTGACTGGTTTTCTGGTTTTAGTGAAAATTGCGGAGGAGGCACGCGCAAAAACGATGGCAACGTCGTGCCGCGCACGAGCGAAATCCAACACTCCTATTCGTCGGCCAACGCGCGCAAGGTTTCCTGATCGCCGCTTGTGCGCGCCTGCGCGATGTGCTGATCCAGCATTTGTTTCAAATCGCGGTGTCGTTCCTTGCGCAAGCGTTCGAGCGCGACCAGCGCAATTTTGGCGTTGCCATCATTGGCGACCAGTTGCGTGAACGCCTGCACCGCTTTGGCAGGCAGCGGCGCGCGCAGGTATTCGATAATGCGTCGCCGCACTCTGGCGTCGCTTTCGGTCTTCAGCAACGCCAGCAGAAAATCCACCGCCGCCGGTTCGTCTTCCGCCAGGTCTTCCGCCATTTTCGCGCGCTTCCGTTCATCCGTTTCGGCAAAGAACAAACGGCCTTGCTCGCGCAACGCCGGCGGCAATTTTTTCAGCAAGGCTTCATTGCCGACCGTAGCTTGTTTCCGCGCGGTCGCGGTCTGCGCATAAGCTGTCAGCCCGTCGCCGCCCGTTAAAATCAATCCCAGCAAAGCTATGATGAGGTACTTCATTGATTGTTTCTCCGTGAACAATTTCATGCTTTCACTACGCCGAGTCCCGGCCCATTGAGCGCAGCCGTTCTCAGCATCCCGTCCTTGATGATGAATAACCCCGCAAAATCTTTTTTCCACTTTTCATTCGCCGACGGCACGTATTGCCGCGAGTTGCCTTCGAGTCCGCCCACGCCGGGCACGTGCGCGGCGATGGAACACGAATGAATGAACGATGCGCCGGGACACGTCAGGTCTTGCACGCATAACGACATCTTGTATTTCTGCGCCGCCGCCGCCATCAGCACCGCGTGGCTTTGCCCTTTGCATGCTTTCAACGCCACGCCCGTGTAACCCATCTCGCGCGCCAGCAGCAGCGATTCGAGATCGGTCAGCGATTCGTCAATCACGACGGGACGCAGCTTCGCGGCCTCGTGCATGACGTTCGCACGGTCGGCGCGCAGGTCGCGTTGCGTAGGCTGTTCGATATATTGAACCCGCGCGAAGCCCTGCGGCGCAGCTTCTTTCACGCGGCGCAACACTTCGAGCAGATAGCCGACGTTGTCACAGCGTTCGTTGAAATCGAGCAGGTACTTGCATTGCTTCTGTTGTGCGGCAGAAAGGTTTTCGTCCACGATGCGATCAATTTTGAGGATGCGCGCAAGGTCGGCTGCGCGGTCGCCGCCGTTGAGCTTGATCTTGAAATGCGTCAGGCCGTTGAAACGAATCCAGTCAGGCAGGGTTTCGGGCAAACCGTCGCCGACTTTTTTCTTGATGTCGCTTTCGAGCAGCGGGTCAGAAGCGCCGACGGAATGAAACAACGGAATGCGCGCGACGGGTTGTTTGAGAATAAAGCGGTCGAGATATGCGCCTTTGAAATCGGCGCTGAGGTAATGCGACAAATCGCGCTGCAACAAATCGCGCCCATAAGTTTGCCAACTGCTGCGCCGATGCGCCTTGCCGAACGCATCGTGAATCGCTGCGTCAAACGCGCTCGCCGTCACCAACGTACAGAGCTTCGGAATCGGCGCAGCGAGTTTTAATTCGCGCGAAATTTCTTCGGCGGCTTTCAGAAATTCAGGCTCAAGCGCGACGAAAGCATCGAGCGGATGCCCCGTTTCTTTATAGCCGTTGACGATCTTGTTGATGCGTTCGGCCAATACTTTCATCGCGCCGAGCGTTGTGTCGTAGCCCATCACGTTGGACGGGAACGCCCACTGATTGCCCATCGTCATCGAACCGAAGCCGCGCGCCGTGCGTCCATCAACGGTCTTGACCGTGCAATTGACGTTGAGCAGCGTCACGCGATCTACGCTGCGCCCGCCGAACATATACGGCGTGCGATAGAGATGGTCTTCGTAGCCGAACGAAACCTCTTCGATGTGAATGTCAGTCGCGCGCGGGACGATGATGTTCGGCGCGGCAATGACAGCCAGTGGCGCAAGCGTTGCGGCGCACAGAAATTCACGCCGCGAAAAATCAGCAGTTATGTTTTGCTTGGGATTCGTCATCGTAACTTGAGTCCTTCAAATGCGGATGAAAATTCGGCGGCGTTGCAGCCAGTGCAGGATCAGCCACCAGACGAGCAGCGTCGCTGTGCCCAGCAGCAACGTTTCATACGCACCGCCGAACAGTTGAAATACGCCTGCACCGAAGTGGCGCTTGAGCGCAGCGCCGGCAAAATCCGCCGTCAGTTCCGCCAGGCAATAGGCGGCAATCGAATTCATCCCAATCACCAGCAACGGCGTGGCCGCGCGCTTGTAACCCTGCCAATCCAGCACGGCATAAAACGCCGCCAAGAACAGGAAACACCAGCCGCCGCTGAACAGCACCCAACTCGGCGTCCAGATGCGTTTGACGACCGGACAAAGGCCTGACCAGTCGAGCAACAGTCCCGCCGCGCTGCCGATTAGTCCGGCCACGATGAACCATTGCACTCTTTGCTTTTCGCTGCGTTCGCTGCGCAAAACGCCGCCCGCGCGCAAGCCCAGAATCATCGTGCCGAGCGTGGGAATAAAACTGAGCGTCAGGTAGCCGCCCTTGTTGAAGACGAACGGCTCTTCGCGCGGGAACAGGTTGAGAAACCACTGGTCAAACGAGGCGGCGAAATTGAAGTTCTTGTTCCAATGCGCGGCGAAGCCCGTCAACAGATGCTTCCAGTCCTGCTTAACGCCGGCAGTTGTCCAGTCAAAATCAGCCGCAGGCAATGGATGCAGCGCGAACGCCAGCCAGTACGCGACGAGGATTGCGCCCAGCGCCAGCCATTGCACGCGCGCGCTTTGCCAGCCCAGCAGAAAGAGAAAACCATAGCCCAACCCGATCTGCGTCAGCGTGTCTTCAAAGGTGAAATAGGTGAGCGGGTGATTGACAGAGCGCAGAAAGAGGCCCAGCAAAATCAAGCTCAACGCGCGCGTGAAAGCATGGCGAATCAATTGCGCTTTGCTTTGCCCCTGCGCCTGGCGGCTGGCCAGCGAGAAGGGCAAGGCGACGCCGACCAGAAAAGAAAACGACGGTTGAATGAGGTCGTGCAACGAACAGCCTACCCACGAAACATGTGATTGCTGCGAGGCCAGCAAGCTCCAGAAGCGGCTGGCCGGTAAGGCCTCTGAAATACGGCTCAGATGCCAGACTTCGGCCATCATCAAGAACATCACGAACCCGCGATAGGCGTCCAGCGAGGAAAGACGCGCGGGTGCGACAGGGGGCGCATTGGCTTGCGCCGCCGCGTCATGCACGGCGCGCACATTGAGCGGTGCTGGTTGCGTAATTGCTAACGCAGACATTTTTCTCTCCCGTTGAACGGCAAGCAGCAAGTTTGAATTTCTTTGGCTTGCGCGAAACCACAGATCGAAGGTTGCATACCGGGCAACGGCTAATTGAACAATCAAGTCGAAACAGCATAACGCTGCTTTCCCTGCAAATCGGCAAAATCGGCCTCGGTCATAAGCCGCACCAATTCCTTGAACGTGACTTGCGGTTGCCAGCCGAGCTGCGCTTTCGCCTTCGCCGGATCGCCGATCAGCAAATCCACCTCCGCCGGGCGGAAGTAGCGCGGATCAATCTCGACGTATTGCTGATAATCCAGGCCCAGATGCCCAAAGGCCGCTTCGCAAAGTTCGCGCACGGTGTGCGTCTCGCCCGTCGCGATCACGTAATCTTCGGGCTCGTCCTGTTGCAACATACGCCACATCGCCTCGACAAACTCTGGCGCGTAGCCCCAATCGCGTTGGGCGTCGAGGTTGCCCAGATAAAGTTTGTCCTGCAAGCCAAGTTTGATCGCGGCCGCCGCGCGCGTGACTTTGCGCGTCACAAAGGTTTCGCCGCGCCGGGGCGATTCGTGGTTGAACAAAATCCCGTTGCAGGCATACAGGCCATAGCTCTCGCGGTAATTGACCGTGATCCAGTAAGCATAAAGTTTGGCGACGGCGTAAGGGCTGCGCGGATAAAACGGCGTGCGTTCGGTCTGCGGCACCTCTTGCACCTTGCCGTACAGCTCGGAAGACGAAGCCTGATAAAAGCGCGTCTTGTTCAAACCGGTCTCGCGGATCGCTTCGAGCAAACGCAGCGTGCCGAGCGCGCCGACTTCCGCCGTATATTCGGGAATGTCGAAGCTGACACGCACGTGCGATTGCGCGCCCAGGTTGTAAATTTCATCCGGCGCGACATCGCGCAGGATTTTGTTGAGCGAACTGGCGTCGTTCAGGTCTCCGTAAACCAGATGCAAGCGCCGTCCTTGCAGGTGCGGGTCTTGATAGAGGTGGTCAATGCGGCCCGTGTTGAACGAACTCGATCGGCGCATGATGCCGTAAACTTCATAGCCTTTGCCGAGCAGCAGTTCAGTCAAATAACTGCCGTCCTGTCCGGTGATGCCGGTGATCAATGCTTTTTTTGTCATAGCTTTCGTGCTGTTGTCCTTGGTATTTGGAATGCGCTGAGAGCCTACACGCGGGCACGCGGCATTTCAATTTCAAATTGCAATTTGCAAGCGCCCGATGCTAGCTTCGCCGCCATGCCAATCAAACTCATCGCGCTCGACATTGACGGCACGCTGCTGACCTATCGCAACGAATTGACGCCGCGCACCCGCGCCGCCATCGCCGCCGCCCAAGCCCAAGGCGTCAAGGTCGCGCTGGTCACGGGCCGCCGTTTCGGTTCGGCGCATCAACTGCTTCAGGAATTGCAATTGGACGTGTTGCTGATCTCGCACAACGGCGCGTTGACCAAAGACGTGACGACGCTGGCGACGCTCGGCTATCACCCGCTCAATGTCGAAGTCGCGCAACAGATCGTGCATGCCGGGCGCGCATTCGGCGCCGATGTGATTTGTTGCGACGACCCGCACGGCCACGGTGTGATGGTGTTGGAAGGCATTTCGGCCAGCAACCGCGCGTTGCAGCGTTACCTGGAAAAGTATCGGCACGCCGTGCGCGAGGTCGAAGACCTGCTGGCTTACCTCGATCACGATCCGATTCAGATGATGTTTTCGGGCGCGTGCGATCCGATGGAGGCGTTCGCCGAACAGTTGCAGACGGCGCTGGGCGGCCGGATTCAACTTTTCAAAACGCGCTACCGGGCGCTTGATCTGACGATCCTGGATGCGCTGAGCCACACCGCTTCTAAAGGCGGCAGCCTGGCTGAGATCGCCAATCAGCAAGATATTGCGCGCGCAGAAGTGCTGGCCATCGGCGACAATTTTAACGACCTGACCATGCTGCGCTACGCCGGCACAGGCATCGTGATGGGCAATGCCGAAGACGAATTGAAGCAGTTGGGCTTTGAACTGACCGACACCAACGAAGCCGACGGCGTCGCCAAAGCCATCGAGAAACACGTCCTGTTGTAAGCGCGGCAGCATCCATTCATGTCATGCCCGGTCTTTGAAAGAGGTGTTTCGCTCATAGAGTGATAGGCCCTGGGGTTCCAAGCCGTGTGCTTGACACCTTCAGAAAGCATCCGGCAGAATGCGCGCTCTTTTACGCACTGATCTTTTGCTTTGCAATCGAGTAGAGGCGCGGCTTTCAAAAGTAACTCATCCGAGAACGCTAAGGTTCGGGGACGATGGGCGAAAGGGGCAAGCCGCCGAAGCAGGTGTGGCAGCTTCGCCGCCCGCACCGGCTGGTCGTCAGGGCTAAATCCCTGAGACTGTCAGCGGCAACGCGCTGGCGCGCTCTCGGCAATCCAACAGTTTCGGCCTCGCGGCATTACCGCAGAGGCAAAGACAGAGGGTTAGCCAGCGCCCGCGCGCGAGCTAACCCTTTTTCATTTTGAGGGAGCGGCTCAAGCAACAGGCAGTTTGCCGCAGATCAACGCCGAGAAACGCGGATGACCGCTTGGCTTGATCCGCGTTTCTCGGCGTTGATCTGCGGCGCGCTCCTTCGTCGTAGCGCTACCTATTTTTCGCAGTGGGAGTTCAACAGCATTTATGATCGTGATGAAGTTCGGCGGCACATCGGTCGAAGACGCGACCGCCATCCGCCGCCTCGTTTCCATCGTCACACCGCGCCTGGCACGCCAGCCGCTCGTGGTCGTGTCGGCGCTGGGCAAGACGACGAACGGCCTGCTCGAAGCCGCGCGGCTGGCGGCGGCGGGCGATTTGGCCGCCGCAAATGCCCGCCTCGAACCGTTGGCCGCGCACCATTTCAAGACTGCCGATGAGTTGGCGTTGCCTGCTGAACGCGAGGAATTGCGCGCCGCGCTCACCGCGCAATTCGACGAAGCCAAAACGGCGCTCGCCGAAATTCAACAAGCTGGCGCGATCACGCCGCGTTTGTCTGATGCAGTGTCGGCCAAGGGCGAATTGCTCTCGTCGCACATCGTGGCGGCGGCGTTGCGCGCGGCGGGCGTCAACGGCGAGCGCGTGGACGTGCGCCCGCTGCTGCGCACCAACGACGATTTCACGCGCGCCGCCGTGCAATTCGATATTGCCAATCCACGTTTGAAAAGCGGCTTCGTGCCCGTGCTGGCCGAGGGCGGCGTGCCCGTGACGCAGGGCTTCATCGGTTCGACTTCAGCAGGCGTGACAACAACCATCGGACGCGGCGGGTCTGATTATTCGGCTTCGATCATCGGCGCGGCGCTCAATGCCGAAGAGATTCAAATCTGGACGGACGTGGATGGCATCATGACCACCGACCCGCGCATCGTACCCGAAGCCGCCAAAGTCAAAACCATCTCGTTTGCCGAGGCTGCTGAGTTGGCCTATTTCGGCGCCAAGGTCTTGCACCCTTCGACGCTGTTGCCGGCGATGGCCCAGGACATTCCGGTCTTCGTCTGCAATTCGCGCCGCCCCGATGTCGCGGGCACGGCCATCGTGCGCAAGGCGGCGGCCAGCGCGCTGGTCAAAGCGATTGCGTTCAAGCGCGGCATCACGGTGGTCAATGTGACCTCGGATCGGATGCTGATGGCGCACGGTTTTTTGGCGCGGTTGTTTGCCATCTTCGACAAACACGAAACACCGGTGGATATGGTGGCGACATCGGAGGTGAGCGTTTCGATGACGCTCGACGACACGCGCCATCTGGAGGCCCTGATTGCCGACTTACGCGAATTCGGCGAAGTCGAGGTCGAGCGCAACCAGGCGCTGATATGCGTGGTCGGCGAACAGTTGAAATACACGCCGGGCGTGGCCGCGCGGATTTTTGCGAGCATCGCGGAGGTCAACGTCTCAATGATTTCGCACGGCGCGTCGGCCATCAACGTCAGCTTCATCGTCGCCGGCAACGAAGTCGAAAAGGCGGTCAAGGCGTTGCACAAAGAGTTTTTCAGCGCGTTGGACGCGGCGACGTTTGAGGCTCCGGCGGCGGCGCAGGCGGCGGGTTAAGGTGAAATGATTGAATTAACGCAAACCGAAACACTGCGCTCTGACAAGCTCATCTTGCGTCCGCTGACGGTGGATGACGCGGTACATTATGCGCGCTTGCTGGGCGACGATTCGGCCAGCATTCAGATGACGGCGACGATTCCCGACCCTTGCACCGAAGCCGGCGCGCGTGAATGGCTGGCGCTGCGGCTGGGCCGGGGCGAGCGCATGTTCTCCATCCTCAACGCGGCGGATGGTGAATTCGTGGGCGCACTTGGGATGATCGAACAGCCGAACGCATCGTTCGTGCTGGGTTATTGGGTCGGGCGTGTGCACGCGGGGAAAGGCTATGCGTCAGAGGCCGTGCGCTTGATCGTCGAATATGCGCGCGCGTTGGGCGCGGCGAAATTGTGTGCCGAGACCTTCCCGGAAAACCTCGCTTCGGGACGCGTCTTGGAAAAAGCGGGCTTCGTGTTGACGGGCACGACCCAACACGATTTCCCGCTGCGTGGCGGGTGGCGCACAAATAACGAATACGAGTTGAAGCTGAGATGAACATCGCACTGGTCGGTTACGGCAAGATGGGCAAGATGGTCGAAGGCAGCGCGCTGGCGCGCGGTCACGCCGTCGCCGCGCGTTTCGACATAGACAACAATATCGAAGGGGCAGGACTGACGGCGGAAAGTTTGCGCGGCATAGACGCGGCGCTTGAGTTTTCGACACCCGAGACGGCGCTCGCCAACATCCGCCGGCTGGTGGCGTTGCGTGTTCCCACGGTCGTCGGCACGACGGGCTGGTATGCGCAAATGGACGAGGTCAAACAACTCGTCGCCGCGCACGATGCCGCGCTGGTGTGGGGCGCGAACTTTTCCATCGGCATGAATTTGTTTTTCAAGGTCGTGCGCGAGGCGGCGACGCTCTTTGCGCGTTACGGTGAATTCGATCCGTACCTGCTCGAAGCGCATCACAAATTTAAACAGGACGCGCCCTCGGGCACGGCGCTCGTCATCGCGGAGCAAGTGCGCGCCAGTTATGGCGAACGCACGCCCGCATTTTCAGTCATTCGCGCCGGCCACATTCCCGGCACGCACGAAGTCGGATTTGACAGCGCGGCTGACACCGTCACCCTCACGCACACGGCGCGCAACCGCGCGGGCTTTGCCGCCGGGGCCGTGCTGGCGGCAGAGTTGCTGGTGGGCAAGACAGGCTTTTACGAATTTCCCGAATTGTTATTTGCTCAGTAGCTTTCATCTCCAATCTCAAATTTGAGATTCGCAAAGGAAAACCAATGGCAACAATCAATCAACGCATAGGGCAAATCAAAGGCTGTGGCACCGCCCTCGTCACCCCCTTCAAACAAGACCAATCCATTGATGAAGGAGCGTTGCGCCGTTTCGTCGAATTCCAAATCGCCAACGGCGTAGACTTCCTGATCGCCTGCGGCACGACCGGCGAGAGCGTCACGCTGTCTGACGAAGAGCAGGCGCGCGTCGTTCAAATCACCATCGAAGCCGCCGCTGGCCGCGTGCCCGTGCTGGGCGGCGCGGGCGGTTACAACACGCGCGCGAACATCGAAAAGACGCAGCGTTACCAAAAGCTAGGCGCCGACGCGATCCTGTCGGTGACGCCGTATTACAACAAGCCTACGCAAGAGGGCTTGTATCAGCACTTCCGCGCGATTCACGATGCGACGGCCTTGCCGCTCATGCTTTATAACGTGCCGAGCCGCACCAGCGTGAATATGGAACCCGCGACGACCGCGCGGCTGGCCGAATTGCCGCGCATTCACAGCGTCAAAGAAGCCTCGGGCAACATCGCGCAGATCGGCGAAATCGCGGCGTTGACGGCGGGGCTGGATTTCAAACTCTTTGCGGGCGATGACAGCGTCGTGCTGCCGGTGGCGGCGCTGGGCGGCATCGGGGTCGTCTCGGTCGCCTCGAATATCGCGCCGAAACTGACCAGCGATCTCGCGCATCTATGTCTGGCAGGCGATTACGCCGCGGCGCGCAAGCTTTACAACAAACTCACGCCGCTCTTCAAAACGCTGTTTATCGAAAGCAATCCGATTCCGGTCAAAGCGGCGCTGGCTATGGCAGGGCTGATCGAAGAAGTCTATCGCTTGCCAATGGTGCCGCTGACGGCGGGCAATCGCGCGAAGCTCGAACAAGTGCTGCTTGAACTTGGAATCCTGGCAAAACCAGCCGCCAGCAGCGGGCAATAGCAGCACGCACCAAAAAAGCACGGCGAGCCACCCGGCTCGCCGCCTCAAGGAGTTTATCAACTAAGCACCAGCTACTAAATCGAAACAAGCAAGATTGGCACACTCAACCTACCTGAGCGCGTCAGGTGCAGGCG
>JANOWX010000044.1:0-19647 GCA_031418175.1 Acidobacteriota bacterium
TTGCAAGCGCAAGCCCGCGTCTTCCAACTCTTCCGCCGCCACCTCTTCGGTTTTGCCGATCACGTTCGGCACATAAACCGTGCGGCCCCGCCAGGCTAAAAACATAATCGTGCCGGCGCTCAGCGTAAAAACACCGAGCAATAGTGCGACCGTCAACAACCGTTGGACAAGATGTTGTTTTTGGACAGACAAGGAACCGGCCTCCGTTTCAACTCAAGCGCGGGCAGTTTATGCGAGTTTGGGAAAGTCCGGGGAAGTCTTGAAAAGTCTCGGAAGACCGTGAATGCACAAACACTGCGATCCTCTCTGACTTTTCCAGACTTCCCCAGACTTCTCCGGACGCTTCGTTAATTTTCATCGTGAATCGTACGCAGCGTGACGATCTCAAAAGTGCGCACGCCGTTGGGCGTTTGGACGTTGACCTCGTCGCCCTCTTCTTTGTTGAGCAAGCTCTTGCCGATGGGCGAAGCCGTCGAGATCAGCCCCTTTTCGTAATCAGCCTCTTCGGGCGTCACCAGCCGGTAGGTGACCTCTTCCCCGCGATCCAAATCTTTGAGCAACAAGGTCGAGCCATACGAAGCGCGGTCATGCGGCAACCGGGTCAGGTCAATGCTCGAGAGCTTCGCCATTTGCTGTTGCAGGTTGCGGATGCGCGCGCGCACAAAATCCTGCCGCTCGCGGGCATATTTGTATTCGGAATTCTCAGACAAATCGCCGAGCGCCGCAGCCGTGCGCAAAGCACGCGGCAATTCGACCATGAATTCATATTCGAGCGTCTTCAACTCGGCCAGAATTTTCTCTTTGCCGCTCAGTTCTTTTACTTCTTCACTCACTTGGCACTTCCTCTCAACAATAAAAACGCGACTGCCGCAAACCCCGTGTCCCAATTGGGCAGAGGCTGCGGCAGCACTCAAGCTGATATGTTATTACAGCTATCGTCAACCAGCCTTTAGCATAAACAGTGCGCGCATCTGGAACTCAGTCATCCTTAAAGAAATTGGCGGTTCCCAAACCAGCCAGGTAGGCAAAAACAGCAGTGATGATCGCCGTCAGGATGTTGACCCCTAAAGTTTCGTGTCCGTGGGTCGCCAAATACACACCCTCGACTAACCCTGCGATCGTGATCAGCAAAATACTCGTCACGATCGGCCACAAAAACTTCACCCTGGTTTCGAACTTCAGCTTTTCAAAACCCTGCGCGCGTTCATCCCTGGCCGCTTCATCGCTTTGTTTTTGCGTGAGGTAGCGGAACTTGTTTTCGTTGTCTTTGTCCAGGCTGTCCGTCAGTATCCTGGCAACTTCAGGGTCAATCTTGGGATTGATCCCCCCCTGCACAACCGCCATAAACTCTTCGTGGACGGTTTGCTTGATTTGTTGCTGCTTGGTAGGCGGGAGGTCTTTGAGGATGCCTTCCAACTTCTGTTCTATTGGGGGAGTCGTGAGGGGGGCTAAAGCTTGTCCGCTTTCTTGCGCCGAACCATCCGCGTCGGCTGAGCGGTCATCACCTTGGGGATTAACAATGTTCTTTGCGTCGGTCATATCGAATCAACCAGCCACTGCTCTTAGCGCGACAACTTGGCCAGCATCGCCAGCGTATGCCGGAAAATCCCGGCCAGCTTCTGCGTCAAAAACGCTTGTTTTTCTTCTTCGGTTGAATACACCGAAACAGTCCAATGACCGCAATCCAAATCATCAAGCGCCACGAGGGCATCAGGGTCCGCGTTTTTGGCTTCCCGGTACTTGTCAATCGCCTTTCGCTCAGTTAGGTGCGTTGGGCCTATCTCATAGCTGTAACCAGCCTCATCATAGGTGCTAGTTTGACTCTTTGTCTTAAGCATTGTGATCATCGTTTTGCCCTTCTTTTAATTGCGAAAGTCACTCGGCGGGACTCGCTCGCTTTCTTGCAACTTTGCCCGCGCTCAGCATTATAGGCAACCGACCATCAACTTCATACCCCATCATCTTGTTGTAGGGCTTGGAACATGCGCAGTGGATTAGGCGCAGTGGATTAGGCACGGCGGTTTACAGATTCAGTTTGTCCACCAATTCCTGCACCGCAGCCGCCGATTTGTGCAAGGCCGCGCGCTCGTCCGTGGTCAGGTTGATCTGGATGATTTCTTCGACGCCGCTCGACCCAATCTTCACCGGCACACCGACGAACAGGCCGTTGATGCCGTATTCGCCTTCGAGCAGCACGGCGCAAGGCAGAATCTTCTTCTTGTCTTTCAGGATCGCCTCGACCATCTCGACCGCCGCCGCAGAGGGCGCGTAATAAGCCGAACCGGTCTTGAGCAAACTGACAATCTCAGCGCCGCCATTGGCCGTGCGCGCCACAATCTGTTCAACGACTTCTTTCGGCAGCAATTCGGTGATGGGAATCCCTGCGCAGGTCGAATAGCGCGGCAGCGGCACCATCGTGTCACCGTGCCCGCCCAGCACAAAGGCCGTCACGTTCTCGACCGATACGTTCAAGGCCTCAGCCAGGAAACAACGCATGCGCGCCGAATCCAGAATGCCCGCCATGCCCAGCACGCGGTTTTTCGGAAAGCCGGATTTCTTAAACGCCACCTGCGTCATCGCGTCCAGCGGATTCGAGACGACGATGATGATGCAATTCGGCGAATGCTTAACGATCTCCGTGGTCACGCTGGTGACGATGCCCGCATTGGTGTTGAGCAAATCGTCGCGGCTCATCCCCGGCTTGCGCGCAATGCCCGACGTAATCACGACCACGTCCGAATTGGCCGTCTCCTTGTAGCCATTCGTGCCGACCAAACGGCTGTCATAGCCTTCGACCGGCCCGGCCTGCGCCAAATCCAGCGCCTTGCCCTGCGGCATGCCTTCGATGATGTCCACCAGCACGACATCGCCCAGTTCCTTGGACACCAGCCAATGCGCCGTCGTCGCACCCACATTGCCCGCGCCCACGACTGTGATTTTCTTTCTAGCCATAATTCCTCTGAGAATTCGGAAGTCGGAATTCGGCAGTCAGCATTCCGACTTCCGAATTCCGGATTCTCCTACATGTTTTCGATGATTGCGTCGCCGAACTCGCTCGTCTTGACCTTGGTCGCGCCTTCCATCTGGCGTTCCAGGTCGTAAGTGACGCGCTTTTGATCAATCGTTTTGACGATGCCGTCCGTGATGAGTTTTGCCGCTTCGTCCCAGCCCATGTACTCGAACATCATCACGCCCGACAGCATCACCGAACCCGGATTGATCACATCCTTGTCAGCGTACTTCGGCGCGGTGCCGTGCGTAGCCTCAAACACCGCCGCGTTGTCGCCAATGTTCGCCCCCGGCGCAAGGCCCAAGCCGCCCACCTGCGCCGCGCAGGCGTCCGACAGGTAATCGCCGTTCAGATTCGGTGTAGCGAGGACTTGGTATTCATCCGGGCGCAGCAGCACCTGCTGGAACATCGCGTCGGCGATGCGGTCGTTGATCAGGACTTTGCCTTCAGGCATTTTGCCATTGTGGTCTTTCCACAATTCGTCTTCGGTCACGATGTGCGCGCGGAACTCTTCTTTGGCGAGTTGATAGCCCCAGTCACGGAAGGCGCCTTCCGTGTACTTCATGATGTTGCCCTTGTGCACGAGCGTGACGACGGTCTTGTTGCGTGCGATGGCGTATTTGATCGCCCGGCGCACCAGGTTTTTCGTCGCCGTGATCGAAATCGGCTTGATGCCGATGCCCGAATCCTCATTGATCTGGTAGCCGTAATCGCGCAAGAACTCGATCAGCTTCTTCGCCCGTTCAGAGCCTTCCTGAAATTCAATGCCCGCGTAAACGTCCTCGGTGTTCTCGCGGAAGATCACCACATCCAGCTTCTCAGGATGTTTGACCGGCGCACCCACGCCATTGAAATAGCGCACCGGGCGCACACAGGCGTACAGGTCTAGCACCTGACGCAACGTCACGTTGAGCGAGCGTATGCCGCCGCCCACCGGCGTCGTCAACGGCCCCTTGATCGCCACCACAAAATGCTGGATCGCATCAAGCGTCCCTTTCGGCAGCCATTCGTTGAATTTGGTAAAAGCCTTTTCGCCCGCAAAGATTTCGTACCAGGCAACGCGGCGCTGCCCGCCGTAAGCTTTCTCGACGGCGGCGTCAAAGACACGCACCGAAGCGCGCCAGATGTCGCGTCCGATGCCATCGCCTTCGATAAACGGGATGATGGGGTTGTCGGGAACGACAAGCTGCCCGTCTTGCACGGTAATGCGCTTGCCGTCGGCGGGGGTTTCGATTCCATTAAAGACAGGCATGAAAAACAACTCTCCTTGGGACTGCTAATAAGGTTCAGGCAATGCTTCGAACAGGCGCGGGCCACGCTCTGTAAAAGCGCGTCCGCACCGCTTTCCTCTCTAACAAAATTGCTGCTCGGAAAAAACCGACCGGCGATCAACCGTGACGAAAGGACGGGCAGTCTAGCAACGGGTTTGACGGACTGTCAAGCAAGCGTTCTTACGGCGTAGGCGGGCTCATTGTGTGTTCGTAATAACTGAAAATGGGGCGGACAGCGCGCCAGAATCTCGCACAAGATTCTGGCGGATGAGGTGCGTGCCAGCAAACAGGAATCGTTGTTGGCCTGTGGCAGAATCGTTTTCGACCTGAACGGCTGGACAAGACAACTCAGACGATAATGTTCCCGATCTCAGCGGAGCAGTGTGCGGGCAATCGCTTCTCTTCGGATGCTCTCTTCCTGTGTCGCATCCAGCAAAGGGGCTTCGATCCACGCCGCAAACACGCCGATGTCGTTGGTGCCGCGCTTGATGTACATAAACCCGCGGTCGGTGGAACGAAAGGCGTGAGGCATCACACGCGGGCCATCGCACTGATAGCCCCACTCTGTCCCGTAAGAATTCTGCACAATCCAGGCCTCCTTCGCATCGTCCCAACCAATCAGCAAGACATAATGGTCGGGAAATTCCGAATGTGTTTTGCCCTCAAAGAGCTTTGCGTTGTCGAGCGGGAAATCGTCTTCCGCCAGCGTCTGGACGCTGGCCTCCGGCTCTTTCCCATACTGCTTAAATAGTTCGTCCGTCGTCACCATTACGACAAGCGGACCGTGTTCCAAGAGGGCAATCTTCAAATCCAGTTCAGGCGGAATATCAAACGTCCGCTTCGGATCGGGCTGCACATAATCCCAGGCCAGTGCTTTGATGCCGGTCTTTTCTTTCTTCGTGCAGTGCCCTTCTTTGGGCTTAAAATCCGAGTCTTCCTTGTCCGTCTCAGAGAAGATGTTCAGCCCTCCCAGCGGGGCACCGAACTCGAAGAAATGGTTGAAGGCCCGTTCGTGCCGACCCGCTTTGCAACCGCCCAGCCCGCCTTCCACACAATCCATGGTGCTGCGCACACTCAATGAGATTTTGATCGTCACCGGATGCCGTTGTTCATCCGTGACGAATGTGGGCAGGAGGTTCGCCCGCTGGGTCATCAAACTGCTCTCGAACGCTTCAGTCGCCGCAAAGGCCCAGCAACTGCCGCAATCGCCCTGATTGCGCACAAAGGGTGTGACGCGCAAGCTGCGCCAATCGAATTTCGGGAAGGGCTGGTTTGTCACCAGTTCACGCAGGGATTTCTGCAACTCCTCGGGCGGGAGAGTAGGGTTGGCCTGTTGGATTTGCGCCTTGATAGCCTCTTCCACTGTGCGCTGAAGAACGGCGATTTTTTGCCCGTTCGGCAAGGTGAGTTCCGTGCGAAACGAGTTTTTATGCAGCGCCAGCGCCCGTGCCATCGTGGCGCGATGCGCGGCCAGCGCGACTGGGTCTGTTTGCGGAGGTTGATTCAAGAGTTCCAACATCCGCTGTTTTTGCTCTTCCGGCGTCAGCAGCTTTCCAGACTCAGCGTGCGGCGCAGCAATGGGGCTTTCTGCCGGTTTTTCAGGCGCGGATTTCGTCGTCATTTTGTTCATAGTTCCTCCTGGGAACAGTCGCACAGCCTTGCAATCGAAGGCCGCGCAATCAGCCAAAGTCTGCTGCGCGACTTTCGGCGTCTCTGCGGCGTAGGAAATGTCCAACAATAAAGCCGGGCGCACGCAGCTACACAGAGGTGCAACTGCGTGCGGTTACCAGCCTGCGCGAAGGCAAGCCGACGCCTGCGCTGGCGCGGTTGCACGAGCCAGCCCACACAAGCCGAGTTGTCAACCCTTGCTGCTTAAGGGAAGAGGAAGCACGGAGCCCCCGCATCAATGCAGATATCGCCGCACTTGACCTGACCACCAGTGCAGGTTCCGCCACCCCTAATCGTATCCAACCCGCTGTGCACAACTTTGGTAACACAAGCCGTCTTTTCGGCGATCCTGACGATTTTGTTTTTCGTGGTTGCGGGCTTCTGCCCCTTTTTCGGTTCGGCAAAACCCACCATTGTGACCTCGCCCGCCTTGACCGTCAGGTTGAATTTCATCAAGTTGGTCAAATCCGTCTTGGTGAAAGCTTTCCTGAGGTTCAACGCAACAGCGTCACGAATCTGGCCATCGGTCTTGCCAGTACAAGCTGCTTTGCTTGGGGGCTGTGGTGGTTCTGGGTTATGGTTACGCGCCAGCAACGAGCCGGGTAACAAAAACACCCCCAGCAAAAAAGCCAGGGCCATGCTCAGCAAAGTTCCTGTTCTCAACATGTGAATGCTCCTTCTGAAGCGGCAGGCAAAATTCAGCGTTTACCTGCAAGCTCAATCAGCGTCACACACCAGACCAACACGATGGCCTGGCAAATCTTACAACCCCCGTTTCGCCGCTTGGCGAACGGGAGCAGCGGCATTTTCGCAGCCACATTCACCTACCACACGAATGCTGCAAGTAATAAAAGCGTAAAACAGACCGCAACCCGGACACGCCCGCAAAAACTTTTGGCCGCTATTCGAACCCGGTCAACATGGAAAGCAGGCTGTACCTTGACTGCTTGCCGAAATAAAGCGCCTGCCCATTGGGTGCCCAAGCCAGAGTGGAAAAATAAAGATGCGGGTCACTGTTGGCAGTCAGCTTTGTGCTCGTGCCGCCATGCGCCGGCATCACCCACAGGTTGTCTAAGCCCGCTTGTCTGGCGGCAAAGGCCAAAGTGCGCCGATCGGCTGACAAATGAAGATTCGAGAAATAGGCATACAGCAAAACCGTGATGTCTGTTTTGACGGCTGTCTTGACAGCAACACGATGCACCCCTACGGTCGTCGGTTGTGTGTAGCTGGCTTTTCCCACAAAGGTGGCAAATAGCAGGGATTCGTCCAACGGCGACCAGCCAATCAACCGCAGGAAAGAATCCGCCTGATAAAGTTGCTTGGAAGTTTTGGTTTCCAAGTCGGTTATCCAAATACCATAAAGACGTTTGCCATTGGTGCCGAGAGCAATCGTTCTGGATGACCAGGCGAGCCGTTTGCTGTCCAGCGACCAAAGCGGACACTCAATCAATAAATTCGGGTCATCGGGAAGGTTGACAGGCGTATGGCCGGTTCCATCAGCAGCCACCAGCCAAAAACTTTGCCTACCTTGCTTTCTCGCCAGGTAAACCAGGCGGCGGCCATCCGGCGACCAAGCCCAAAAGCTGTTTTGCACTAGGTTATAGGGCAGGACGGAATTCCCAACCGTGACGATGCCGTTGGTGGTTAGTTGCTGTTCAACTCCGCCATTGACGGGAACCGCCCAGAGGTTGAACGTGCCGTTCAACCTCCGTATGAAAGCCAAGCGCGTGCCATCGGGCGACCATCTCACCACATTACCATTTTGCGCCAGTGTCACAGGCTGTGCTGCCGGGTTGAGCGCTTTGATGAGAATGTCAGCGCTAGCCAGCTTGTTTCCCTGACTCAGGTTTCTGACAGCCTGATAAGCAAGCGTGCGGCTGTCGGGTGAAACCGCAGGCCAGAGTTCCGCACTGATGTCTGCGGCAACTACAAATTCCCGGCGCGTGGCTTTGTCCACGCCCCAAACATCCGACTCCTCTTTGGAAGAGCCATAAAGAATCCTTGTGCCATCGGCGGAAACGTCAAGCGCTAGGCTATCGGTTTCACCAAAGGTAAGCTGTACCGGTTGCCGCGCGGCAATATCCGTCACGAAGACCTGGAAAACTCCTGCGAGGTTCACGCTACAGAAAATTCGGTTGTTATCGGGATGCCAAAGCGTGTTTTGGATTTCTTCGGGAAACCTGGCAACTTGCCGCGCTCGCCCGCCGCGCGCAGGCAGCGCCCAAACGGCATAGCGTTTATCTTCCGTCTGGCTGACATAAGAAATCCATTCTTCGTCGGGTGAAATGTTGAATTGGCTGACCGTCGTATTGGCTACTTCAAAGTTGCTCACCTGCCGGGTCTGTCCGTTATTCACCGCAAGCGCGAATAGGTTTCCCTGAGCTTCGTAGTAGAGCAGGCCTTTTTTCGACCAGTATCGCAATACTGTTTTCGTTTCGTTCGGCGCGAAGGGTTTGAGCAAGACCGCATTGCCGCCCAAAGGCGGTTTACGCCAAATACCGTGCTGACCGTTACGTTGCGTAAGGAATGCAATTTCATCCCCGGCAGGCGACCAAATCGGATTTTCGTTGCCGAACTCGTCCCGCGTGCTGGGCTCGGCGTCGCCCGCCGCCGCCTGTTTTACCCAGATATTTTTGTTGCCGCTTTTGGTCGAAGTAAAAGCCACCCACTTGCCGTCCGGCGAAAACGCGCCAACGCTATAAACTTCGCCTGGCGTGCTTGCCCAATTTGCCACCTCGACGGTTTTGAGCGCTTCAGGCGCGGGCGCTTTGACCCGCTCACCGCGTCTGCCAGCCAGCCACCAAACCGAACCGGCCACGGCTACCAGCAACGCAACCCGCCACCAACCCACGCGCGCGAAGGACAGGCGCGCGACAGGTGCGGCGAAGCTAGTTGTCAACACGCGCCCTGAATCAACCAATCGCGCCCGCAGTTCCGACTCCTGCCGTAACGTTTGCAAATCATCGTGCAGCGCGTGCGCGGTGGAGTAACGCTGTGTAACCTCTTTGGCGAGCGCCTGACGCAGGATGCCTTCCAGTTCCGGTGGCGCATCGGGCAAGGCTTCGCGCAACGGCGGCAGTTCAGTGTGAATGACGGCAGCGATCACATCGGCGCTGGTCTCGCCCGCAAAGAGCGGCTGCCCGGTCAGCAATTCATAGAGCACCGCGCCCAAGCTGAAAATATCCGTCTGCGCATCCACAGTACGGCCACGTGCCTGTTCCGGCGACATGTAGCGCAACGTGCCCAGGATCATGCCCGGTTGCGTTTGCCCTGCAATGACGGGTGCAGGCGCGCCTGTCTCGGCGTCAACCAATTGACCCGAAGCAGGGGCTGTCAATTTCGCCAACCCGAAATCGAGTACTTTGACCAAGCCATCGGGCCGCACCATGACGTTTTCGGGTTTGATGTCGCGGTGCACGATGCCCGCGCAGTGTGCGGCACCGAGCGCGGCGGCAATCTGGCTGGCAACATCGAGCGCTTCGCGCCACGGCAACTGCCCGCTGGTATCGAGCCGTTGGCGCAAGGTCACGCCTTTGATCAGTTCGGTGGCGATGAAATGCAGTTCGCCTGCTTCGGTCGTAACCTGGCCGATCTCGTGAATCGTGATGATGTTGGGATGATTGAGCGCGCTGGCGGCTTTGGCCTCGCGGGTAAAACGATGCAGCCGCGCGGCATCCGCCGTGAAGCGTTGTGGCAGAATTTTGATCGCTACGGGCCGTTCAAGCGAAGTGTCTTGCGCCAGATAGACCTCTCCCATGCTCCCTACGCCAAGCAAAGATTGGATTTCATAATGAGAAAACTGGCGGATGGCAAAGGCCGCTTGTTGTTCACTGACGCGGGCTTTGGCTTCGAGTTCAAGCGCGGGAGTGGCCAGATAATCGCCTGCCCGCTCATCCGCCGCGAGCAATGAATTGACCTCGTGTTGGAGCGCTTCGTCGCCAGCACAGTGCGCGTGCAAAAAAGCTGCGCGTTCGTGCGGCGCGCGGGCTTGCGCGGCGTGGTACAACTCTGTGACTTGTTGCCAGCGTTCAAGCGTCATGTGGGGGCAAGCCTCTAAAGAAGCGGTGACGGCCGTTACTGTTTTGTCATTTCACGATAAAGCCAGGCGCGCGCCACATTCCATTCGCGTCGGACGGTGCGTTCTGAAATACCGAGGACGTGGGCAATCTCTTCATTGGTCAGCCCGCCGAAAAAGCTGAGTTCGACGATACGGCTCTGGCGCGGGTCGAGTTTGGCCAACTCTTCCAGGGCCTCGTTCAGCGTCAGCACATCGGGATCGCTTTGGTTCGGTTCGAGCGCCGCGTGGGCCAGCGAGACGCGCACCAGATCGCCGCCATGTTTGCGGTTCTGGCGGCGGCGCGCGTGATCTACCAAAATTCTTTTCATCAGACTGGCCGCGACGCCGATGAAATGCGCGCGGTTCTGCCAGGCCTGATTCTGCCAGCCGATCAGCCGCACATAAGCTTCGTTGACCAGCGCCGTCGTTTGCAGTGTATGGCCGGGATGTTCTTTGCTCAGGTAAGCGTGCGCCAGCCGTTCCAATTCAGCTTCGACCAGCGGCACTAAACGCGCGAGCGCCGCTTCATCGCCCGCACTCCAGGCGGCCAGCAATTGAGTCACGTCTTGTGATGATGAAGCGGTCATGCGCAACGCCTTCCAACCAACTAACTATCCGTTGTGAACGGAAATGCGCGCTTGGCTCAAATGATCAAAGCAAAATTTATTCAGCCGTTTGTGCAAATGCATGGCCGCTTTTGCACTTGAATCACGCCTTTGTCAATAGGGAGGGTGACAAGCTTGGCGGGTTGACTGCCTCAGTCAACCCCAAACAAGCCAAATGACGCACACGCGGCATGCGTTATCGCCAAGCGTGCGGCAAAGGCCGGTAATGGCGGCGAAAAATCGCTGGCGGCTGAAATGTTTCACTCGCGTGAGCATTATAGAGTTGAGAGCACCAGCTATTTTTCGCCAGAGTTATAACCATTTTGGCAGCCTTACCTGCAAGCGGAACAACCATGCTGCCACACACTGATTTGCAAACCGCGCTGACCAGGCGGTAAAGGCCGGACCCGACCATAAACAGCAGCGGGACGAGCCTGGCGATTCAACCGGGCCTCGGCTTTTTTTCTCAGGCCCTTTTCAGTTCAAGGAGGAGCAAGCAATGCAGCAAAACAAAAGATTTAATGTCCTTGTCGTTTGCGCAGCCGTGTTGTGGCTGGCGGCAGTCAATCACGTCGAAGCGCAAATTTCCCGCACCGACTCGGCCCGCGCTTACCTCGAACGCGGCAACGCGGCAATTGCCAAAGGCGAATTCAAGCGGGCGCTGGCCGATTTCAATCTGGCCGTCGCCAGCGACCCGCAATTGGATAGCGCCTGGTACAACCGCGCCGTCGCGCTTTATGACCTGGGCGAGTTGCCAAAGGCCATCGGCGATCTCAATCAGGCGCTTAGGCTCAATCCTAAATACGTCAGCGCCTGGATCAAACGCGGCAATGCCCGCGCGGCGCAGGGCGAGTTGGAGGGCGCGTTGGCCGATTACAACGCGGCGTTGCGTCTCGCACCCAAATCGCTCTTGGCCGTGAACAATCGCGGGCTGATCAAACAACAGCTCAAGGATTACGCCGGGGCGCGGGCCGATTACGAACGCGCGGCGCAGTTAGCGCCCGCCAACGCGCTGGTGTTCAACAACCTCGCCAGCGTCAAACACGATCTGGGTGATTACCGGGGCGCGCTGGACGATTACAACCGCGCCCTCGAACTCGATCTTGTATGGGCCGCCGCCTGGTGCAATCGCGGCCTGACGCGCAAGGCGCTGGGCGATTTGAAAGGCGCGCTCAGCGATTATGACCGCGCCATCGCGCTCAAATCCGATTTCGCGGTCGCTTACTTCAATCGCAGTTGGGTGAAACGGCTGCTGGGACGGGGCGATGAG
Source organism: Acidobacteriota bacterium (assembly GCA_031418175.1). Classification (GTDB taxonomy): domain Bacteria; phylum Acidobacteriota; class Blastocatellia; order RBC074; family RBC074; genus JACPYM01. The sequence goes on from JANOWX010000044.1 coordinate 11,882, forward strand.
GCGCGCGCGGATTACGAACGCTGTCTGAAGCTGCAAGCCACCGAAGCCGAGGCGACTGTGGCGGGCGTCAAGATGCAACTCAAGCTGGAGGAACCGCTACCCTCCAACAAATAACCATCAACCTTTCAATTTCAAAATGTAACTACTCACCCCCTGGGAGCGCAGTGCTTCCAGCCTGCGTGCTCGGCTGGGAGACGCTTTGGAAAACCAAGGGTGCGTCGCCACGGCCCGCAGCCTGGAAGGCATTCGTTTCTACACAAGTTTTCCTCGCTCCAGCGGAGCGCAATGTTTATAGGAGTTTGCGCGTCTGGCTTGCTAGCTCCGGTAGGAGCGACACCTGACGCGGACAGATGCCGCTCCTACTGGAGCTAAGCTTGATTTGGCAATGGTTCTATAAACATTGCGCTCCGCTGGAGCGGGAGAAGCGGATACTTGTGTAGAAACGAATGCTGGAAGGACTGCGCTCCCAGGACTGAGCAACTACTTCAAAAAAGGAGAAAAGCTCATGCAACCGACAAAGTCTCGCAACCTGTTTTCATTCGTCACGCTGCTGCTGTGGCTGAGCGCTGCCGCTTTCGCGCAATCCGCCGCGCCCACCGGAAAATCGTTCGTGCAAGCGGCCAACGAAGAGCGGCTCTACCAAGTCACGGTTTACAGCGCCAAACCGGAGCTGTGGAGTGAGGCGCTGCGGTTCATCAAAGACGAAGTCATGCCGGCCAACGTCAAAGGCGGGCGCGAGCACATGGAAGTCTGGACTTCGGTCTTCGGGCAAAGCTATGAATCGTGGTTCATCCTGCCGCTGGAAAATTTCGCCGCGCTGGACAAAGCGGACGACGTGCTGCTGAAGGGCTTGGGCAGCCGCGAAGCCGTCGCCGCTTTCTGGAACAAAGCCCGCAGCCTGAACCAGAGCGTGCGTCAGTTTGTGATTCGCGTGCGGCCTGATTTGAGTTACATCAAACCGAATGCGCCGACGCCACGACTGGCAACATTCGCATTCGTTGAGGTTATGTATGGAAGAGATCGAGAGGTCTTTGACTGGGTGAAAGCGGAAATGCTGCCGCCCGTCAAAAAGTCGGATCGGTTTGGAGAGATCAGAGCCAGCATGGGTTCTGGCGGCATCAATGGCTACCTCGTGATTGAGCCGAAGGAAAATTTTGCGGAACTCGACAAACCGGATGCGCGGACACAAGTACTCGGCGCGGAGGGTCTGCGCAAGGCTAGCGCGAAAGTGCCGCAAGGCGCGCTTACCAAAATTGAGCGCCGGACGCTGCTCTTCCGCTCCGACTTGAGCATTCTGCCGAAATAAGCGGCCCGCGACTCTTCGGTCATCAGGCGCGGCCACGCGCGGCCAGTGGGCCTATCCAGCGCGTGGCCGCTTTAGCCTCAGCCATCCAACCCTCAACCAAAAGCGCAGCGCCGGACACGCTGGCCGAACCGCCGCTGGCAGAAGCTACGTAACGCAAACCGTAGGACATGAAATTCAACTGCCAAAGAAAGGAGCAGCCACATGAAAAAGCTATTGCTCACACTCGCCCTCTTCGCTTTCGCCCTGCTCGCCTCAAAGCTCGCGTTTGGGCGCGGCACGGGGCTGAACGCACAAGTCCAAACCAATGCCATTGACCTCAACGCGCGCGGGCTGCTGCGGCAGGAGCGCGGTGATTACGCGGGCGCGCGGGCCGATTTCGACCGCGCCCTCGAACTCGATCCGCGCCTGGCGGCGGCCTACAACAATCGTGGCATCCTGCGTTCCAGCCAGGGCGATACGGAGGGCGCGCTGAGCGATTTCAACCGCGCGCTGGCGCTCAATGCGCATCTGGCCGCAGCCTATTACAATCGTGGCCTCGCCAGGCAAGCGAAAGCGGATTTTGCGGGCGCGCTCGCTGATTACAATCAGACCATCAAACTCAAAACGTATTGGGCTGCGGCGTGGAATAATCGCGGCAGCATTCGTTACCGGCAAGGCGACTTGGACGGCGCCATCGCCGACTATAACCGGGCGATTGCGCTGACTGAGAAAGGCCAAGCCGACATTTACCTGTTGCGCGTGAACCAGCCCGACCTGGCCGCCATGTACAACAATCGCGGGATGGCTTATCGCGACAAAGACGAATTCAGACAATCGCTCGCTGATTTCAATCGCGCGCTGGAACTCAATCCACGCCTGGCCGACGCCGTTAACAATCGTGGTTATGTGCGTTTTCGCGGCGGCGCTGTGGCTGGCGCGCTGGCCGATTTCGACCACGCCGTCACGCTCGCTGACCAGGTGGCCAACTACTGGAACAATCGCGGGCAAATGCGCCAGCTCAAAGGCGACCGTGAGGGCGCGCTGGCCGATTTTGAGCAAGCCCTAGCGCTCGACCCGCGCCTCGCCACCGCCTGGAGCAATCGCGGCTTCGTGCGGTTGGACAAAGGCGAATTGGAAAACGCGCGGGCCGATTTTGACCGCGCCCTGGCACTGGACCCGCGCGATTCCAACTGCTGGTACCTGCGCGGCAACACGCGGAAACGAATGCTGGACTTGACGGGCGCACTGGCCGATTACGAGCAAGCCCTCACACTCAACCCAAACATCGCGCTCGCCTACGCCAATCGCGGGCTGACGCATTTGCTGCAAGGCAATGAGGCCGCCGCCGCTGCTGCAAGGCAATGAGGCCGCCGCCGCACGCGACTTCGCGCAATGCTTGAAACTGGATGCGAGTTTGCAACCGGAACTCGAGGCGAAGAGCAAAGAGGCGCGGCGGCAACGCGCAGCGAAGCAGATCATTCGCCATGAGTAACTCTGCGCCGCTGGGAAGGCTTCGCAGTCTTGCCGCGCAACTTGCGCCCGAACCAGCCGTGCGCTGGCTGAACGCGCGCCGTTCCGTTGAATGTGTTCGCCGAGCAGCGCGCTGCAGGGTCAATTCATGCTCGACTTGAACCAGTGCGCCTCAACGCCAAGTCGCCAAGCGCGTCAAGCAAAACCAAGAAAGAACCACAGGCACTCGCTTGGCTTCCTTGGCGCGCTTGGCGGCTTGGCGTTTCGATTTGCGAGAATGAATAGACCCTGGCGCGATTTCGTAGACAAGCGCGGGCCTGACAGCCTAGGCTACGTTTGGCGGTAAGAACTCCAACCCAGAAAGGCGAATACCATGAAACGTAACTGTGCTGTATTGGCGCTGTCGTTGCTGTTGTTCTGCATCTTGGCCGTGGCGCAACCAACGCGCAACGCCGCGCGCAAGCCGAACGATCTGGCGCCAGGCAAAAAGCTTTACAACAATCAATGCGCGCTCTGTCACGGCATCGGCGGCACAGGCGGACGCGGCCCCGCGCTCAATCAGCCGAAGCTATCACATGCGCCGACCCAGGCCGCTCTGCTCAAAGTCATTCAGCAAGGCATCCCCGGCACCGAGATGCCCGATTTCTGGTCGCTGAACAATGACGAAGCGCGGCAGGTTGCTGCTTACGTGCGCTCGCTCGGTCGCATCGCTGCGGTCAAGCTGCCGGGCAATGCGGCGCGCGGCCAACAGCTTTTCGAGACCAAAGGTAATTGCCTGGCGTGTCACGTCGTGCGGGGTACGGGCGGCGTGGCTGGCCCCGAATTGACCGAGATCGGATTGCGGCGCGGCGCAGCGCATTTGCGCGCCGCTGTGCTCGACCCGAACGCAGCGACGCCGGAGGGCTTTTTGCTCGTCACCGTGACCACTGCCAGCGGGCAGCGCGTGCGCGGCGTGCGCCTCAACGAAGACCCGTTCACCCTTCAACTGCGTGATGCGAACAATCGCTTTCATTCCTTCCGCAAAGCCGACCTGCAAGACCTCAAGAAAGAGTTCGGCGTTTCGACAATGCCGAGTTACCAGGATGCATTCACCGCTGCGGAGCTGGATGATTTGATTGCCTATTTGGCGAGTCTGCGGGGAGAGCGGTTTTAGCGCCAGCGACGCGGCATGTTTATAGCTTTGGTGCGCCGAGATTTCGATAGCTCCATCGGAGCGGCACGTGCCAGATGTCGCTCCGATGGAGCTTGGCGGCAATAATCACACGGGTTCTATAAACATTTGGCTCCTACGGAGCCGGGTTCGCGGCTGGCTGAATGCCGCTTCGTCTTACTATCAGGAATCGCTCAATGAAGATCACTCTCGGCACTCATTTTGATCACTACGAAATCCTGTCCCAAATCGGGGCGGGCGGCATGGGCGAAGTCTATCGCGCGCGTGACATCCGGCTCGACCGCGAAGTCGCCATCAAAGTCCTGCCCGCCGCATTGACCCAAGACCCCGACCGTCTGAGCCGCTTTGCCATCGAAGCCAAAGCCACGGGCGCGCTCAATCATCCCAACATCCTGACGGTCTACGACTTCGGCACGCACGATGGCAATCCGTATCTGGTGATGGAATTGCTGACCGGCGAAGAACTCCGCGCCCAGTTGGGCAACGGCGCATTGCCCGTGCGGAAAGCGATTGAGTATGCCCAGCAAATCGCCGCCGGCCTGACTGCCGCCCACGAAAAAGGCATCGTGCATCGGGCCTTGAAGCCGGAGAATTTGTTTGTCACCAACGATGGCCGCCTCAAGATTCTCGACTTCGGCTTAGCCAAGTTGCGACCGCCGCGCAATGCGCCAACAGGTTCGGATGTGGCAACGCAAAAGCAGTACACGAATCCGGGGACGGTGATGGGGACGGTGGCGTATATGTCGCCCGAACAAGTGCGCGGGCAGGACTTGGAACAGCGCTCAGACATCTTCAGTTTTGGCCTGATTCTCTACGAAATGCTGGCCGGGCAACGCGCGTTTCAGGCGGCGTCGCAGGCCGAGACGATGGCGGCCATTGCCAATGCGGAACCGCCCGACCTGAGCGAACTGAACAGCAAAGTGACGCCCCAGTTGGAAAGGATTGTGCGGCGCTGTTTGGAGAAGAAGCCGGAGCGGCGCTTCCATTCGGCGCACGATCTGGGCTTTGCGCTGGAGGCTTTGTCGGTACCGAGTTCATCAGGTGCGAATCGCACGGAAGCGGTGCAAGCGTTGGACACGTCGGCAACGGCGAAACGTGGCGGCTTGCGGGATCGCATCTGGATGATTGCAGCGGGTGTGTTTGCGTTGCTGGCGCTCGCGTTCGGTGTAGCGTATGTCAGACGTCCGTCACTGCCAACCGCAGCCACGATGCGTCTGGCGGTGACTCCGCCGGAAGGGGCAGCGGTGTTTGAGCAACCTGTAATTTCGCCCGATGGACGGACACTGGCATTTGTGGCACGAACGACTGGGGCACGGCAAATCTGGATACGCCCACTGGATTCGCCAACGGCCAAACCACTGGCCGGAACGGAACATGTTGACTTAATGTTCTGGTCGCCCGACAGCCAATCGTTGGCGTTTACCTCTGGCGAGAAGCTCTGGAAAATCGCGCTTTCCGGCGGAGCACCAGTGATTCTTTCCGAGAGAGCGACTGCAACTTCGTCGGGTACGTGGAATCGTGACGGGGTGATTCTGTTCGGTACAGGACCAACCGGAATCAAACGCCTTATGGCTAGCGGCGGAACGGTCACAGAGGTTACAACGATTGATGGCACACGCGGGGAAACCGCCCACTACTCCCCTTTCTTTCTGCCGAATGGCCGCCATTTCCTCTTTTACGTGCAGCATAACGACCCGACGAAGCAGGGGATTTATGTCTGCTCACTCGATGGCGGTGAAACGAAACTTGTGCTGACGACAGAAGTCAGAACCTATTGGGCAGGAATCAATTCTGCCGCACCAAGCGAAGGCTGGCTGGTTTTTATGCGACAGGGGGCCTTGTTGGCACAGCCCTTCGATTTCAGCCGGTACCAATTGAGTGGTGATCCGATACGACTTGCTGAGACTATGCGAACCAATCCAGCCGGATGGCATGGGCGATTCTCTCTTTCAGATGATGGCGTATTGGTCTTTTTAGAGGGCCGGGTAAATCAGCAACTGACGTTGGCTGACCGCGCCGGTCAAAAGTTACGAACCGTCGGTTCATTAGGTGCCTACAGTAGTCTCAGGTTTTCACCCGATGAGCAGCGTGTCGCAGTGGGGCGATTTGATTCGCAAGGCCAGTTACCAGACATTCACGTGCTTGATCTGGCCGGAGAAAGGGATACACGCTTTACCTTCGATCCGGCAGATGATTCCTTTCCGCTCTGGTCACCGGATGGCAGCCGCATCGTTTGGGGTTCGCGGCGGAGTGGTAGACTCGATCTGTACTGGAAAGCTGCGAATGGCGCGGGTACAGATGAATTGTTGTGGAAATCGGCCTATAACAAGAATCCACAAGACTGGTCAGCAGATGGACGCTTCATTCTCTATTTGGAGGTTACGCCACAGACGAATTCCGATTTATGGATTTTTCCGCTGACTGGCGACCGCAAACCCTGGCCTTGGCTGAAAACAGAGTTCATTGAATCGTTTGCCCGATTTTCACCGGATGGGAAATGGATTGCGTATACCACCAATGCGCCTGGGCGTTATGAAGTGTATGTGCGAGCGTTCAACCCGGACGCTCCTGATGCTGGTGGCCAGTGGCAGATTTCCACCAACGGCGGCGCGCGACCGCTCTGGCGGCGCGATGGCCGGGAACTGTATTACATCTCGGCGGAAGAGAAACTGATGGCGGTGGATGTAACGCTCGGCGCGGAGGTCAAAGCCGGGACGCCGCGCACGCTCTTCGACCTGCGTGACCTGCGCGCGGTGGTTAATAATGTGGGCTACGCGGCGACGGGCGACGGGCAGAAGTTTCTGTTTGTGACGAGCGCGGAAGACGCCTATCTGACGCCGTTCACGGTCGTGACGAATTGGATGGCAGCAGTGAAGAAGTGAGGGGAACGCAAAAGGAATCACGATGAAACATTTCAATACCACCGGGCCATGTCGGTCCGAAATCCATTACATGCTGCCTGCGCTGGAACGGTTGCCGGAGATGCGCGGGTTGATTGACAACCAGAATTACTTTGTCCTGCACGCGGCGCGGCAGACCGGCAAGACCACCTCGATGATCGCCTTGGCGCGGGAACTGACTGCCGCAGGACGCTACGCTGCCGTGTTGGTTTCGATGGAAGCGGGGGCCGCGTTCAATGACGATCCGGGCGCGGCGGAGTTGGCAATACTCGGAACGTGGCAGGGGACGGCGCGTGTCTGGTTGCCCGCCGATTTGCAACCGCCGGAATGGCCTGCGGCAGCGCCGGGGAATCGGATTTTTGCGGCGTTGCAGGCCTGGGCCGCCGCTGCGTCACGCCCGTTGGTGGTCTTTCTGGACGAAATAGACGCGCTGGAAAACGGCACGCTGATTTCGGCGCTGCGGCAGTTGCGCAACGGGTTTATGAACCGCCCCACCGGGTTTCCGTGGTCGCTTGCGCTAATCGGTATGCGCGATGTGCGCGATTACAAAATCAAGTCCGGCGGCAGTGAGCGTCTGAACACCGCCAGCCCATTCAATATCAAAGCGCGCTCGCTAACGATGGGAAACTTCACGGCGGCAGAGGTGGCGACGTTGTATCGCCAGCACACGGCGGAAACCGGACAGGTCTTCTCCGATGAAGCCGTGGCGCGCGCGTTTGAACTGACGCAGGGACAACCCTTCCTGGTCAATGCGCTGGCGAATGTTTCGGTGCAGGAACTGCAACCCGATCCGGCCTCCCCCATCACGATCAGCGAAATCGAGCAGGCCAGAGAAATTCTGATTCAGCGGCAGGAAACCCATCTGGATTCACTGGCCGAACGGTTGCGCGAAGAACGGGTGCGGCGCGTGATTGAGCCGATTTTGGCGGGCGACGCGCTG
>JANOWX010000045.1:0-7005 GCA_031418175.1 Acidobacteriota bacterium
CTCACAACCAGCTTCCTTTGGCTGCTGTTTGGCGTACTGCCAACACCGGCGCAAGAGCGCATTGTCGTGGGCACTTACGATCCGGCGCACGCCAACAGCCTCGTCCTCGGCGTCGCGCAACAGCAGCCAGAGGATCAGCGCCCGCAATGGCAAAACTTCTTTGGCGTGCGCTTGCTGGTGTACCGGCAGGGCGCAAGCGTCGAAGACGCGCCGCCGCTGGAACGCATCGCGCTGTTTGGGCCGCAAGCCAGCACTGGCGCGTATGCGCGTTTGCATTGGGAGTTGCCGTTTGAACGCAAGCTGGCCACGTTGCAATGGACGCGCACCGGCCCGCACACCGTGGTCGCCAGGTTTTCGGCCCAGGCGCGTGTGCGCGTGGCGCTCGAAACCTATCAGCCTTTTACTTCTTTGAGCGAAAGCGGGCGGCTCAACTTTCGCGTGCAAGACGTGCGCACGTTGCTGGGCGAACAGGTCGGCAAGCTGAAAGCCAAACCCGTGCGCATGCTCTTGCGCGCGGAGCGCAATGCCGAGGGCGCGGCGACATACAACGATGCCGCCGCGTTGCGCGACACCTTGACCAAAGAGGGCCGCGCGCTGCCGGGGCAAGCGGAAGGCAACGCGGCTTTCGGCGTGCAACGTTTCGGCGCGTTGAGCTTTGAACTGAACGAACGCGAGTCGCTCGGCTTCGTCATCGTGCTGGGCGAAGACGTCGCGGCGCTCGAACGTGAGGCCACCCAGGCCTTGCGCGAACCGGTGACGAAAACGCTGGAGCAGGCCGAGCTTCGCTACGACGCGGCGCGCCCGCGCAGCGAGGGCTGGCTGGCCGATGCTTTGGAGGCGCTCAGCCGCGCGGTCAATTGGAACCGCCTCTTTGTGCCCGAACTGCGCAGCGAATTCGCCTCGGCCTGGCGCGCTGAGGCGCAGCAACCCAAACAAGTGAACTTGCACTGGGACGCGTTCATGCGCGCGCTGTCAGCGGTGCTGATTGATCCGCCGCAAGCCCAAGCCACCGTGCGCACGCTGCTGGATCGCGTGGGCAGCGATGGCCGTTTGTCGCCCGCCAGCTTGCCTGTGAATGGCCAGCCCAACGCTGAAGCCACGGTTTTGAGCGGGCGTTCGATGCCGCCGGTCGGCACGCTCAGCGCGTGGAAAGTTTATCTGGCGACGCAGGACGTGACCTTTCTGACGGCGGTCTATCCGCGTTTGAAACGCTGGCACGAATGGTGGCGCGCGGATCGCGGCGACGGCCAGCCCTGGCGCGATGGCAACGGCGATGGCTTGCTTGAATGGGGCTATGACGCCGAGTTGGAGCTTGGCGAGAGCGGCGCGCGGCAGATGCCCGCTTTGCTGAAACAGCAATATGCGGCGACGGAATCCGGCTGGGATGACAGTCCGCAATGGCAACCCGATGACAAGGCCGATGACAAGGCCGATGACAAGGCCGCGACCGCCGCGCCGAAACTGGCCGAGCCGTTCTTTAACGAAAAGACGCACACGCTGGAATTGACGCCGGTTGGCTTGAATGCGCTCTATGCGCTCGATACCGAATTGCTTTTTATGATGGCGCGCGAATTGGGTTTGAAAGAAGACGCCGCCAAGTGGGAAGCCGAATATCAGCGGCTCAGACAACTCTTTGATGCGCGTTTGTGGAGCGCAACGGACAAGCTCTATCTCAACCGCCGCTGGAACGGCGATTTCGCGCGCCACGTGACGCCGGAGAGTTTGTACGCGCTGGCGGCGGGCATTCCCTCGCGCGAACGCGCCGCCCAACTGGTCGAAGCCTTGCGCGATCCCAAACGGCTTGGCGGCGAACCGCTGTTGCCCACACTCGCGCGTAACGACGCCGCGTTTTCACAATCCACTGCGCAGTCGGGTCGCTGGGGCGGGTGCGTGTCGGCGTTGACGCATTATCTGGTTTACGTGGGCTTGAAACGCTACGGCTACTACGCCGAAGCTGACGAACTGGCGCGGCAGGGCACGCAACTGGTGCGCGCGGCCTGGTGGCGCGAAGCCAAAACGCGCGACAGCTTTGACAGCGCCGCGCCTGAAAACCCAAACATAGTCTCGCCGGTCAACACGCAACCCACGACCTGGTTCGGCGGCCTGATGTGGCTGCCGGGGATCGAAGAGTTGCTCACCCTTGACCCCTGGGCCGGACTGACCATCGGCAACGAAGCCGTCACGGCCGAGGCGCGCCTGAGCAATCTGCGCATCGGCGCTGATCTTTACGATGTCGCCATCGGCCCCGACCGCCTGGCCATTCAACGCAACGGCAAGGCCGACCTCGAATTGGACGCGCCCGCGCGGCTTTACACTTACCGCAGCGCCGAACGCCTGCTCAACTTCTTCAGCGAAGCCAGCAAACCCCTAGACGTGCGCGTCCCGCCCAGCGAGGGCCGCGAAATCGCTGTTTCAGTGGATGGCAAGCTGGTGGGCAGCGCGCAAGCAGGCAAGGCGGCGCGCTTCAAACTGACGCCGGGTGTGCATCGAGTGGTGATTGTCCGCTGATGCGTCTTAGTTTTGCTATTGGACGTCAGCCGGAATTGCTTCAACGCCAAGACGCCAAGAGCGCCAAGAAAAGTTGTTGACCTTGCTTGGCGCTCTTGGCGTTGGATTCGTATCAGCCTTCCGAGTCGTGTCAGTGTTCTTTTAGGCCAATCAGTTTTGGCAAAGCCTGGCCGATCTCTTCGCGCACGACCAAATCTGCAATGCCATCCAACGGCGTTTCGGTGCGATTGATGATGATCAGCGCCGCGCCGTTTTCCTTGGCGATTTCTGGGATCGAAGCCGCCGGATAGACTACCAGCGAGGAACCCACCGCGATAAACACTTCGCAAGTTTGCGCCGCAATGGCGGCCATCTGCATTTGCAGAGCGGGCATCGGCTGGCCGAAGGAAATCGTCGCCGGTTTGAGCAAGCCGCCACACGCCTCGCAATTGGGTGCGGCATCGCCCGCCGCCACACGCGCCAGCGCCTCATCCATCGGGATGCGCAGGCGGCAAGTCAGACACTCCGCCGCCGTCATGGTGCCGTGCAATTCGATTACGGTTTCTTCGCTGTTGCCGGCGCGTTGATGCAGCCCGTCAATGTTTTGGGTGATCAGCGCCAGCAGCTTGCCTTGGCGTTCCAATTCGGCCAAGGCCAGATGCCCGGCGTTGGGCGCGGCGTCGCGCATGGCGGGCCAGACCAGCGACTTTTGCCGCCAGCCTTCGATGCGCGCGTCGCGGTCGTTGAGGAATTCGTCGAAGTAGATCATGCGGTTCGTAGACCACACGCCACCGGGGCTGCGGAAATCAGGGATGCCCGATTCGGTCGAGATGCCCGCGCCGGTGAAGCCTACGATCTTTTTGGATTGGGCGATGCGTTGGGTGGCTTCAGCAAAGTTCATAACGTTTTCAGATACTCGATCACCTGCCGCTTTTCCTTCTCACTCAGCTTGAAACCGAACGGATGCCCCGCATTGCTCAGCCCCGGCAGCGTCGTATCCACCACGCGCCGCCGCGCTTCAGCCGGTGCGTCTTTCGGTGCGGACGCATTCAACGTTTCGACCTTCAAGCCCAAATTCTGCGTGTCGTAATCCTTGAACGTGCCCACGCGGCGGAAGTATTTCGGACGCGCGGCTGCGGTCAGCACGCCGTACACCGTCGGCACTGCGCCGTTATGAAAATATGGCGCCGTGGCCCACACGCCATCCAGCGGCGGCGCGACGTAGCCTTGCGGTTCGGCGACGTGTTGCGAGCCGCCCTGGCCGAACCAGGTCTTGTCCAAGTACTGGCGAAACTCCTTGCTCAGCTTGGTCAACCGCAACGGGTCGGTGCCGATCACATCGAGTGGGACGACTTTGTTGGGGTATTTGCCCTCAGTGCCATACGTCCCGTGACAGCCCGCGCAGGTTTTGGTGAACACCTGTGCGCCCGCCTGCGCCAGCTTCGCGTCAACCGGCAGCGGGTACTTGGGTTTCTCGATGGATTTCAGATAGGCCAGGATGTCGCGGAAATCGTTTTCCCAGCCGCGAATCTTTTCGCCGTTGGGTTCGCCCATCGTGAATTGCATGATCGGGCGCGTGAAATCGCCGGTCGCCGCGCCATCGGAATAGAGCGCCGTTTTCTTTTTCAGATACCACCACGCGGGCGGGTCCAGATCGAAGTCGGCGTACTCGCCCATCGGCAGCGGCTCCGTGCGGTTCGACAAGTCTTCGTTGCGGCGGCGCACGAGTTCCAGGCTGAAGATGAAGGCGTTCGTGCGTCCGCGCGTCATGCCAAACGACAATTGAAACGGCCCGCGCATGCCGGTGGCTTTGGTCATGTCTTCATAGAGCGTTTGCATGTCGAGTTCGGTGTTGGGCATGCCGATTTTGCTTTCGCCCGTGAGGGGCACGCGCCCGCCGTGGCAGAGCATGCAGGTTTGCACCCACATCCCACTTTTCGCCGCCACGAATTGCAGCGGCGCGCCTTGGTTGTCGCTGTTGACGGCTTCTGTCAGGCCGTAGCGTTCAAACGCGACTCGGCGCAACGACGCCGGATCGTTGGGATCGAGTTTGGCTTTCCACTCCGGCTCCCAAACTTTCGCGGCGAGTTCGAGCAGCTTCAGGTTGAGCAACGGCATGCCGTAGGCGTTGTGCGTCAGATTGTGCAAGCCGCGCGCTTCCGGCGTGGTGTCGGCGGCTTGAATAGCGGCGGGTTGTTGCCAAAGCAAGGGCGCGCAAAGTGCGAACAAGGCGCAGGCCAGTGAACTGAAAAGTTGCCAAATGCGAATGGTGCTCATACAGGTTCCTCCCAAGCAAGATCGAAAGCGGTGACCGGCGCACCATAGCCTAATCACTCATTACCGTAAAGACGAACCGAGTGGCCGCCACTTGGCACAGGCCACGCAGGCCACGGCTTTTCCCGCCTTCACGCGAATGTTTCCCGCGTTGGGCGTTTGACTATTTACCTCTGCTTGCGCTGCGCGGATGCTGGTGACTATTCTTTATCCACTACAAGTCGAGTACAAGTCGAGTTCGCGCTTAGGAGGCCAATGAGGAAGCTTGCCGTCGCTGCATTCTTTCAAGTTCTGCTCTGCCTGGTGGCACAAGCGGACGTCCGCGTCGAAGTCTCGTTCGACCGGGCGGTTCACGTCGGGCCGCTCACGGGCCGGGTGATCATGGTCATCGCGCGCGCGGAGCGGCCTGAGCCGCGCCTGCAAATCGCGCCCAACACGACGCCGCTGTTCGGCGCGGATGCTGAATGAAGGACAAGTCAATCTGACCGTGCGGCAGGTCAGCCACTTTGAAGCGGTGCTGGACAGCCGCGGGCGTTCGGGTTATCAGTTCGGCGCGTGGGAGGCGGTTTACGGGCCGGTCGGCGACGACGGTTATCCGCGCCCGCTCTGGGACAAACGCACCGGAAAGATTGATCGTGAAGTCGTGTTGTATATGCGCGAACACGGCTATGATTTGCGCCATTACGCTGAAACGAACTGGGCTGCGCTGGGGCCGAAGCTGGCGGGCAAGCTGCATTTCATCGCTGGCGACATGGACAATTTTTATCTCAACCTCGCGGTCTATTTGTTTGAAGAGTTCACTAAGAAAACCGCCAACCCGCGCAGCGATGCGACGTTTGTTTATGGCCGCCCGTTGAAAGGCCATTCGTGGCACGCGCAGGATTTCGCCGAGATGCTGCGCGCGATGGGCGAGCAGTTCAAAAAGAATTCGCCAGCGGGCGAGAGCCGCGCCTGGACGGAGTATTAACTGTCCGCCAAGCTGCCAGCTTGGCGTGGTTTCCGAGTTAGACGTGGGCGAGAGACGGCAACAAGCTGGCAGCTTGTTGGACAATAGGGAGGCTATTTGTTATGGAGAAGCTGCAACGAGACGTGCGACTGTTGAAGGCTTATGCCTTGGTTGTCACCTTGCTGCTGGGCGTGCTGGCGTTCGCAGGGTTCGGCCAGGCCAATCAAAAAACCAAATTCACCGAGATTGATGTCGAGCGCATCAACATCGTCGAAAAGGACGGCAAGCTAAAGCTGGTCATCTCCAATGGCGAACGCCAGCATCCCGGCGTCATTGACGGGCGCATGCTGTCGCGCAAGCGACCGCCGGGCCTGTTGTTTTTCAATGACCGGGGCGATGAATGCGGCGGCTTGAGTTTCAATGGCGACCAAAAAGACGGCAAAGGCAACGCGGGCGGGCTGCTGGCCTTCGACCGCTTCAATCAGGATCAGACCGTAGCCATCCAGTATTCCGAAGGTAATGGGCAGTATTCTGCCGGGCTGCGCGTGTGGGACCGGCCTGATACGTCGCTCGGCGAGGTCGTTGACAAAATGCAGGCCATCGAAAAAATGTCCAATGGCGAAGAAAAAACGCAGGCGATGCAGAAGCTGCGCGAAACAGCAGGCGTGGGCGCGGCGCAGCGCGTCTTTGTGGGCAAGACCAGAGAGAAAGCTGCCGCTTTGACGCTCGCCGATCCGCAGGGACGCACGCGCGTGGTCTTGCTGGTGGATGCGCAGGGCGTGCCCAAGCTCGAATTTCTGGACGAGAAAGGCGCGGTGGTCCAGTGGCTGGCGCCGGAAACCAGCGCAGAGAAGAAGTCCAAACCATAGTCAAATCGGCGGAATTTCAAACGAGTGCTCGCCGACATCCGGTCGGTCTAATAAGAAGTTTTAGAGCCAATCAATACCTGTTGGAGGAAATAGCGATGAAGATCACAGCAAAGACTCGCAGTTTGATATTCGGACTGCTTTTGGTTTTTCCTGCGCTGACGCTGGCACAAACGTGATTTCGGCGACGGCGGTCAATCCGCGGATTATTCAGTTTGCGTTGAAGTTGAATTTTTAGGTAACTGCTCAGCCGCGTAGCGGCGTTTGAATTTAGCCGTGTACTTTAGTGCACGGCAAAGGTGTTGCAAGTGTCTGACGTCACGTCAGTGACGGTTGAGCCTTTGCGCGCGCCAATTCAAGCGTCGCTAACGCGACGTGGCACCACATCCGACTCGCCACCGTGCATTGAAGTCTTGTCATTACCCAAATCTT
>JANOWX010000046.1:0-18097 GCA_031418175.1 Acidobacteriota bacterium
AATGTGCCCGCCAACGGTTCAGCGACTTCCACGCTCACGCTCTGCACCACGGCGCAAAGTCCGCTCGGCACTTTCAGCAATCTCTTCATCGAGGGCGCGAGCGGCAATTTGGTGCGCAACTCGCCTACCTTCGGCGTGACTATTACCGAGCCACTCGCGCCGACGCTTAATCCTCCAGCGCTATCATGTGCGGCTGTTACTTTGAGTTGGTCGCGGACGAACGCGGTCAATTTTTCGGCTTATCGGCTCTATCGTGGAACGGTTTCTGGAGTAGCAGCCACTGGCACGCCGCTGGCAACTTTCAGCAATCGCGATTCACTTCAATTCACTGACACCACGTTGGCTAATGGGCAGAGCTATTTTTATCGCGTGTTTGTGGTGACGACAGGCAGCGAGTTCTTGGGCAGCAATGAGCAGCGCGCACAACGCACTGGTGGCAACGCTCCAATGATCAACTCAAGCGCACCCACGATGGCGACGGTCGGACGGCAATACAGTTACAGCGTGCAAGCAACCGATGCCGAAGGTGACCCGCTACGCTATCGCCTGGTGACAGGCCCCACCGGAGTGCAATTGAATGACACGACGGGTCTGCTGACCTGGGTGCCCGGCGCAACGCAAACCGGCCCGCAACGCATTGCCCTCCGGGTAAGCGATGGCTGCAATGAAAGCGCGCTGCACGAGTTCACGGTCAACGTCATCAACAGCAACGATACCGGCACGGGTTGCGAGAAGACCCGCGCTATCGGCGGTCTGAGTTTTCGCGCCGATTGCATCCAACGTGTGGATGCCAACACACAGCGATTGAGCGGCAATGTCAGCTTGAACAATTTTCTGCGCTTTGACGGCGACCTGACGCTGCGGCAAAACGGCGTCATTTATTCAGTCAGCGGCAGCGGCGCTATCTTCATTGACGGGATTCCCGGTTACCGGAGCGGGCTGGTCTTTCGCGGCAGTTACACGTTCACCTTAGATGGTGGCGCGGCGCTCACTAACTTCGTCCGCAGCCAGATTGGCGAGCAACTCGAGTTGGCCGGCATGAGGGTCGAGATTCAAAATCTGTTCGTACTCACCGATGGCTTGCGCGTTGAGGGCAACCTAACTTTGCCGAGCATTGCGGGCTTCGTCGCGCGTATCAGCACGCTGCAAATTACGCGTAGCAGCGGGCTGCGCCTGGACGGCGAATTGCGCTTCCCGACTATTCGGCTGACGGGACAAGCCAGTCTGGAAAACGTGGTCGTCCGCTATAGCAATCTCGACGGCATGCAATTTTTCAGCGGCAACGCCGGTTTGCGCACTCCGCTGCTGTCCATTGAGGCAGGGGCCGACATCAAGATGGGCTGCTTGAACCGAGTGGGTTTGGAGGTCGAATCCAATTCGGCGGGAATTCCGCTTTTGACGACCGGGCTGAAGATCAGCGGCGGCAAAGTAGAACTCAACAACCTTTGCGGCGGGCCGTTCAGCATTACGCTCGGCGTGGACATTACCACGGTGGATCCCGTCGTTTCGCGCTATGTGAAACTCGACGACCTGATACTAACTTATACGCTGCCACGCATGGTCGCCGGTTCGGGCAAGTTCAAGATTTTCGACCGCCCCGTCTCTTCCGGCAGTGTGAGAATCAACGACCCGGCGGGGATCAAGTTAGAGGCCAACGCGAATCTGGCGAATATGATCAATGGCGATTTCAAGCTTTCCATTGAACCGCCCCAAGTAGTAGGCAGTGTGGACGCGGATGTCACAATCCCCAAGATAGATGGCGATAGCCGGGTGACACGCTTCATCCTCTCGAGATTGCCGCTTCCCTATCGCGTCGGGCAGGTGGGCGCGGGCTTCAAGAATGATGAGATCAGTTTCAAACAGAGCTTAGCGGGAGCCGAGGTAACGGTGAAACTCAAGTTTCTCCCCAACACGACTTTGCCAAGAATCGAAGTCGCCGGCAACTGGAAAGATTTTTTGCCAGGATTCACCGCCGAGCCAGTGGATGCACAAATAACCCCGGAGCAATTCGCCAAGGAGGCGCTACGGCTCGGTTTCAATCCGCACCTCGTCTTGCCGGGAGTGCTACTGGAGCCTGCGCAACAACAAAGCGTCAATCTGCCGGGCGGGGTGCCGCAGGCGCTCTTCAGCCTGCAAGGCAGGACGCGCGTGCCGGACTTCACACTGATTGCGCCGGATGGCCGACGCATCACACCCACCACCACGGGCACCGACATCCAGTGGGCGGGTGACAATCAAACGTTCACCGCTTTCTACCTAGTCAACACTCCTGCCAGCGGACGCTGGGCGGCGGAAACCAGCGAAGCGACAGCCATTTTCAATGTAGCCCTCGCCGACAGCCCCTCACGCATCGCGGTGAATCTCTCTCCCAACACTGCGCCGGACGCGGCTGTGGCCGCCGCCACGGCGGAAACCGCTGCGACTATCGCGATCCAATGGACGGCCTTTTCCCCCAACCCCGAAGCGCGCGTGAGCCTCTTTTATGACACAGACAATCGCGGCAACGACGGCCACAAAATCGTGGAAGGCTTGACGGTGGCCAACACCAGCCAAACTTACAACTGGACGCCCACCAACGTGCCGTCCGGCGATTACTACATTTACGCGGTGATCGAGGACGGACGCAGCGCGCCCTTGGTGGCCTACAGTACCACCCCGGTTGCCATTGACGCCGCCGGAGCGCCCGCCCAGCCACGCAACTTCACCCTGCAAGCCAGCGAAAATTCCATCGGCGCGGCTTGGCAAGCCAACCAGGAACCCGACGTGGCCGGTTATCTCCTCTCCTATTCCAGCGACCTTGGCAGCACGGATTATGACCGCTCCGTCAATGTGGGCTTGGTGACTTCCTTCCGTTTGTCTGGCCTGGAACCACGCCGGCAATATCGTGTGACGGTGGCGGCCTACAACACCAACGGCCAAGTCAGCCGCCGCGCCGAGCCGCGCGTCATCACCACTGGCGACAGCCAACCGCCCGTCGTGCGTGTGACTTCGCCCAACGGCGGCGAACTTTTGTTTGCTGGCAAATCCTTCACCATCCAGTGGCAAGCCAGCGACAACACCAGCATCACGGCACAACAAATCCTGCTTTCCAGCGATGGCGGCACAAGCTACCCACTCGTGTTGGCCGACAACCTGGCGGGTTCCGCGCGTAGTTTCGTCTGGACATTGCCGCCGGAACTGCGCACGAACAACTTACGCATCCGTGTGGTCTCGCGCGACGAAGCGGGCAATTTAGGAAAGGACGAAAGCGATACTAACTTTGCCAGCCGTGCGCTTGCGCCGCAGTTTGCACCGCTTAATCCGAATAGCATCCGAACGACCAATCAACCGTTATCACTGTTGTTGCAAGGGCAGAACTTTGCGAGTGGTGCAGTCGTGATAGCTAACCGGGCAGGGTTAGGTGAACAACGGCTGGTCTCGACATTCGCCAACGATACGCAACTCACCGCCGTTCTTCCTGCTATCTTGTTGTCCAGCAGCGGCACGGTCAGCTTAGCTGTCGAAAACCCCGACACTCAACGCTCAGAAGTGCAAACGCTGACTGTCACTGCCAGCGCCGTCGCTGTTTCCGCCGCTAGCTTCAGCGGCAACCCGCTGGCAAGCGAATCCATTGCCGCCGTTTTCGGCAGCGGACTTTCAACCGCTACCCAAGCGGCTACCAGCGTTCCGCTTCCAACCACGTTGGCGGGCACAACCGTCAAGGTGCGTGACAGCGCCGGGACCGAACGCGCCGCGCCGCTCTTTTTTGTCAGTGCGGGGCAAATCAACTTGCAGATTCCCGAAGGCACGAAACCTGGGATTGCGGCTGTGGCAATTACAGCAAGTAACGGTGCAAAGGCAGACGGCGCTATCGAAGTAACGAACGTCGCACCCGGCCTCTTTGCCGCTAACGCAAACGGCCAAGGCGTACCCGCCGCCGTAGCCTTACGCGTGCGCGCAAATGGCACGCAGGTTACCGAATCGGTTTCACGGTTCGACCCGACTACAAACCGCTATGTGCCCGTCCCAATTGATCTCGGGCCGCCAGGCGAACGTGTCTTTTTGATTCTTTTCGGCACCGGCATTCGCTTCCGTAGCGCACCCAGTGCCGTAACGGTCACCATTGGTGGGGTTAATGCGGCGGTTTCCTTTGCTGGGAAGCAAGGCGCGCTGGTAGGCTTGGATCAGGTCAATGTGGAAGTGCCGCGCACCCTGGCGGGACGCGGCGAGATAGACCTGATGCTGACAGTGGATGGGAAGGCGGCGAATACAGTGCGGGTGGCAATCAAATAAAACGGCGGCGGCGGCGGCGCTAAGTGCAACAGGAAATGCTGCGGAACAACGCGCGCAGCCATCCCTATTACTGAGCGAGCTTCATTCAGTCGGGCGCGTGGACGAATCTGGAAGGCGAACAGGTATCGCTGCCATCATTCGATCTCACCAGCGATCTCACCGGGTCATTCTCTTTTCGTATCCCGGAGTTGCGTCCAATGAAGCGTCCGCCAGAACCAATCCGCAAATGAGCGTTGGCAACCCGTGCGAGATGCGGCATAGTGCTTTGGCCTGCCCAGCTTGTGGCTACCTTGGTAGGATAAGGAGAGTGACTTGCCAACTATTTCCCAGATCACGCTCGTCGCAGACTTGACCGACTCCCAGCGGGCGCTGCTGGTGCGGTACGCGGCGCGCCCGCGCTCCATCCGCGCGCACGAGTGGCGTGAGGCGCTGACGGCGTTTGACGTAATGGGTAACAGCACCTTGCTGGCGGACGGGCAGCCGCGCCGGTTCGCGGCCTTTTATAATGAGGTTGTGGAAGACCGCTATGCGGCAACCTTCATTGAGGCGCTGCCAGGACTCGCCGACATTGAAACGGACGGCGTAGCTCTTGTTGCGGGCTTCGCCGAGCAGGTGCTGACAGACCTTGAGCAAGCGGGCGTGCAGTTGGCGGGCAGCGCCGGCGAACGTTGTTTGATGGCTTTTTGCTATTATTGGTGGACATCGTTCGGGAAAGGCTACGTTCGTGAAGTTGCTGTCTTTCGTGACTTGACGGCAGCGGGAATTGTTTTTGACGCTCACGACCTGACCGATAAGCGCCAGCGGTTTTCGCCTTACGATCTGCTGGTGTCCGGGTGGCGCGGGGACATCAAGACCTCTACCTATTTCCTGCACACGCGCCGCGGTTTCCCGCTGGTGAATGACTTCTACCTCGTGGGACTCTTTGACGAGACGACGCGGCGGAAGTTGGACATCGTGATGATGAAGCCAGCGGTCTGGGAGAAGCTGAACGGCGCGCCGTTGCGCTGCGAATTGCGTGAGGTTGCTCGTCACTTCCCGCAGCCGACACAGGTCACAGTGCGCGACGAGACCTTGATTGTCGTGGAATTTGAAGTCTGGAAACGCTGCGTCCTGCAATATCAGCAGCAGACAAAGGGAGAAGCTAGATGAACGGCAAGAAAATCGAAGAGCTATCCGCACAGGAATTTCGCGGGATGCTGGATTATATGGCCAGCGAGGAGTTCGACCACCTGACGGTCGCTCAGTTCTTTGACGTGCTCGCCGCACTGGAGGAGGACGAAGCACGCGAGACGATTGAACTGACGGCAACCGTGAAGGAGGGGCAACTCACCTTTCTGGAACCCGCCCTGCTTCCGGCGCACGGCAACGCGATTCGTTTTGGCGACAAACGCGTGGCCATCAAACTCGTGCCTGAGCAAGCAAGCAGCGTAGCGCCTTGAAACTCTGGTCGTCACGGGCGTGCGCTACAACAGCGGACTCGCCAACGTCGCCGCTACGATTGGCGGCAGGAATGCGCAGGTGCTTTATGCCGGAGCGCAAAGCGGTCTCATTGGCTTAGACCGAATCAACGCGCTGATTCCACGCAGCCTGATGGGGTGTGGGGAAATTGATGTTGTGTTGACGGTGGATGGCAGGGCGGCGAACACGGTGCGGGTGGCAATCAAATAAACCAAGTCAGGGCTGACCAGGGAGCAGCTTGGATTGCAGTTGTTGCAGGCATGCACAGATGCGATCCGCCAGTTTGAGCGCGAGGGTGGTGGCTTCGGCGTCGAGGGTGGCCGTCGCGCGGTAATCGGCCTCCACACGCAATTTCTTCAGCCGGTCGCCTTTATTCCAGACCTCCCGATACGAAAGCCCTTGGCGGCTGAATTCGCGCCAAACCTGGTCGTGGGCGGGCTTGTCTTCCGAGACTTGAAACTGGTGCTGTTCCGTCAGGTGCCGCAATGCCTGATGATAGGCGAAATAATAAGCGCGGCTGATGGCGCTACGCCGCGCGGCTTCATCCGGCTGCTGCTTGAGTGTCTCGGCCAGTGTGCGATAGTCAGACCAGTCGAAGGGCATCAGTTGAACTCCGGGACGAAATTCAGGCGAAATTGGGCGCACGCGCTGGCCGCCAGCCACCATTCCCGATCAAGCTTTTCCAAGCGGTCATACGCCGTTGCGGCTGACAGATTGGTGGGGATGACGAGGTAAAGCTGAACTGACCCGTCGCTGGGGTCGGCGGTTACTTCCAGCGCGGTTTTGGTTTCGGGATTGAAGAGCGACTTGAGGCGCGCTTCTGCTTCGAGAATGAGCGGCAGCAAGAAAGGGTACTGTCCCAGATATTGAGACACCTGCGGCCCGCTTCTTAACTCAAACTGCGCCAGCACGGTTTTCAGTGGTAGCGGCTTGGTTTGATCGTTGTGCGGCAACGATTTCTCCAACTGTCTTTGATGTTCTTCCAGCAAGTGCTGCCCGAAGGCGGTGTGAATGGGTGGTGAGGCGGGGTCAGGGACGCTGCTGTCCACGGAGCCGATAAACTCCGCCGCCAACTCGTAAGGGGTGAGTTGCGGCGCGGGCGCTTGCCCATTTGTCGCAGGCAGTTCGGGCATGGGCACAAGCTCCGTGAACCGCTCCAGATAACCATCCAATGAAAGCCGTAAAGAAGCGGCAATGGCCTGCAGCTTGGCCGCCGTCTCCGCTTTGATTTCAACTTGTACAGTCATTGATTCACCTCCCTGCCGTCAGCATAGCGTTAAAAGACAGGCGTGGCAATAAATCCTGTTCGCCGCGCGTCCCAATTGGAGCGTGGCGCGGGCAGCCAGGCGTATCAAGTAAGCAGAGCGTCCTCTCCTCTGAGCAACATTGACCTGACTTTCCCGGCGTTGTACCGTGCGGACACCGGGTCGCGCACACCGCTCGCCCTGCAACAACGCTATGTACGCCGAAGTCGCTATCCCGCTCAACGTCATTCAGACCTTCACCTACGCCTTGCCCGACAGCTTCGCCGCCAAGGCCAAAGCGGGCGCGCGCGTGCTGGTGCCTTTCGGCAAACAGTTGCTGACCGGCTACATCGTGGATGTGCACGCGACGCTGGAAGAAGCGGGGCAGGAACCCGGCAGTTACGAGGTCAAGGAAGTCGAAGAACTGTTTGACACCGAACCGCTGGTCACGCCTGAACTGTTGGAACTGACCAAATGGATCGCTGATTACTACTACGCGCCTTGGGGCGAAGTTATCAAGGCTTCGCTGCCCGCCGGCATCAACGCCGAAGCCGAAACCCTGGTCTCGATCACGCAAATTGGCCGCAACGCGCTGACCACCGTTTTCGCCAAACGCGCGACTTCGGTCAAAGCCCAGGCGCTGACCAAACTCGCCGAGGCCGATTTTCTGAAATCCAGCGACCTCGCCAAAGAGTTCACCAAACCGCGCGCCACCGCCGTCATCCGCGAATTGGAGAAAGAAGGCTACGTCACCGTCAAACGCCAGGTGCAGCAGGCCGCCGTCAAACCCAAACGCCAGCAAGCCGTCCGCCTGTTGGAACGCGCGCCCAGCGAAGGCAGCAAACCGCTCAACGAACAGCAGCACCGCATCATCAAGCTGTTGTTTGACGCAGGCGGCGCGCTCAGTTTCGCGCAACTCAGCGAACAGGCCGCTGTCAGCCCGTCCGTCATCCGCACGCTGGAAAAACGCGGCTATGTCGAAGTCTTCATCCGCGAAGTCCGCCGCGACCCGCTGGCGCATATGAAAACGACGCGCGCCGAAGACGGCTCTGATGATTTGACGCTGACCGTGAAGCAGCAGAACGCGCTCAACCAGATCACCGACAAGCTGCACGCCAATGAATACGCGGCCTTCCTGCTGCACGGCGTGACCGGTTCCGGCAAGACCGAAGTCTACATCCGCGCGATGCGCGCCGTTGTCGACAAGGGCAAGACCGCGCTGATGCTGGTGCCTGAAATCGCGCTGACGCCCATGTTCGCGCGCCGTTTGCGCGCCCATTTCGGCGAGGCCGTCGCCATCCTGCATTCCTCGCTTTCGGACGGCGAACGGCTGGACGAATGGAACCGGTTGCGCAGCGGCGAGGCGCGCGTGTGCATCGGCGCGCGCTCGGCCATCTTCGCCCCGCTCGAAAACATCGGCCTGATTGTGGTGGACGAAGAGCACGAGGCTTCCTACAAGCAGGACGAATCGCCGCGCTACCACGGGCGCGACAGCGCGATCATGCGCGCCGCCAAAGCCCACGCCGCGATCATCCTCGGTTCGGCGACGCCCTCGATGGAGTCGTACCACAACGCGCACACCGGCAAATACACTTACCTGCGGCTGGACGAACGCATCGGCAGCCGCCAACTGGCCAAGGTCGAATTCGTGGACATGCGCGAGGTCTTCGCGCAATACGGCAAACAGCAGCTTTTCTCCGACCCGCTGAAAGCGGCCATCGCCGACAACCACGCGCGCGGCGAACAGACGCTGGTCTTGCTCAACCGGCGCGGCTATTCGTCCTTCACGCTCTGCCGTGCCTGCGGGCACACGGCGCGCTGCATCAACTGCGATGTCACGCTCACTTTCCACAAAGCCGAAGCCCGCCTGACCTGTCATTACTGCAACCACCAGGAACGCGTGCCGCGCCAATGCCCCGATTGCCAGGGGCCGTATATTTACTTCGCCGGCGAAGGCACCGAGCAGATCGAAACGCTGCTGAAAGACCTGTACCCCGACCTGCGCATCTCGCGCCTAGACCGCGACACTACGCGGCGACGCGGGGCCTTTGAAAAGCTGCTCAACGAATTCGCGGCGGGCGATGTGGATTTGATGGTCGGCACGCAGATGATCGCCAAGGGCCACGACTTCCCCAACGTCACGCTGGTCTGCGTCATCAGCGTGGACGCCGGTTTGAGCATGCCCGACTTCCGCTCCGCCGAACGCACGTTTCAGTTGCTGACTCAGGTCGCCGGGCGCGCCGGGCGCGGCGATAGGCCGGGCCGCGTGATTATTCAGAGCTACCACACCGAACATTACGCGCTGGAATTTGCGAAAGAGCAGAACTACGAAAAGTTTTACGCGCACGAGATCGGCTTCCGGCGCGAGCTGCGCTACCCGCCCTTTGTGGCGCTGATCAACCTGCTGATCCGCCACACTGAGTTCCAAAAGGCCGAGACCGTCGCGGCTGATTTGGCGCGGCTGGTCAACGCGGCGGATACTGAGAATCTGTTGCGCGTGCTAGGGCCTGCGCCCGCGCCGTTGTCACGGTTGAAAGGCGAACACCGCATGCAGGTGCTGATCAAGACGCGCTACCGGCGGCAGGCGCGCGAGGCTTTAGACGCGGCGATGCTGGCGTTGAAAGAAAGCGGGGTGGATTTGAAGATGATTACAGTAGAGGTTGATCCGGTGAGCCTAATGTAGCGTTTGCTGTAGCATTTGTTTCACCGCGCATTGCCGCGCCAATGCCAAACGGAGTATCTTGCGTGCCGAAAGCGAGGTGATTTTATGAGTCCACAAACGACCATCATTGTTGACCAGGATGCGGCCCAGCTTCTGCAAGCCTTGCAGGCAAAAGCCAGGACGCAAGGCGTAACGCTCGGCGCGTTGCTGCGTCCGGAGGCGAAAAATGGTGTGTTGCGTGATTTGAACGAGGTCTTTCCAGGCATCGAAAAAACGCCCGGTGTATGCGGCGGTTCCGCCTGCCTTGCCAACACACGCCTGCCCGTCTGGCTGCTTGCACAAGCCAGACGAGGCGGCGTGAGCGAAGCCGATTTGCTGCTGGACTACCCCTCGCTACGCGCTGAAGATTTGGTCAACGCCTGGGCTTATGTGAGCGCTCATCAAGCAGAGATTGATGAAGACATTCGGCAAAACGAAACAGACGAAGTTGCCGGCGAGGAACGCTGAGCGATGGCACGACTCTAGGCCGACGAAAATTTCCGGTTGCGAGTCGTGCAAGAGTTGCGCCGACTTGGACATGATGTTTTAACCGCGCACGAGGCCGGGCAAGCCAACCAAAAAATCCCGGACGACCAAGTGTTAACCTTTGCCTGCCATGCCAACCGCACAATTTTGACTGACAACCGCCGCGACTTTATCCGTCTTCACAGAAACCAGCCCGCGCATTGCGGCATCATCGTCTGCACTTTCGATCCTGATCGAATTCAATCAGCCCAGCGCATTCACGCGGCGCTTGAGTCTTGTCCTGATCTTACCGGCCAACTGCTTCGCATCTACCGCCCCAATCAGCCTGGCTCTGCTTTGCCCGCAATAACTCAACCCGGAAGCCAGGTTAATGAAACCGATTGATGAACTTGTGCTAGCCAAGCGCCGCAGAGGTGCGCGCGCGGCGCTGGATGCGGCGTTGTTGACGTTGAAAGAGAGCGGGATGGATTTGAAGATGATTACGGTGGAGGTTGATCCGGTGAGCCTAATGTAGTGCCTGTAGTGTTTGATGTAGCGGGCAAACCTGCCAAATTGCGACGCTGGCGCTCAAATAAGGGGCGGAGCCGCTGCGCCGCCGGTCGGAAGTTTCAGGCGCCGCTGCGGCTGCCTTTGCCCATAGGCCAGCGAGCGCCAAAGCCATTCCGCCGGGCCAAAGCGAAAGCGTTGCAGCCACCACTGGCTCGTGACGAGTTGCCCGGCAAAGACCGCCAGGCCAAGCAAGGCTGTGATGGCTGAGCCGAGCTGCCCGAACAAACCCAAGCCGAAGCCATAAAAAATCAGGCTGAAAATCACCGATTGCGCCAGATAGTTGCTGAGCGCCATTTGACCGGCGGCGGCAACCCAGCGCGTCAACATGCCAGCCCGCACGGAATTCAACCACAGCAGCAAACCCGCGCCATAAGCGCCTGCCAACAGCACGCTCGCAAACGGATAGAGCCAATCGAATGCGCCCGGTGGCGGCTGGCCCGTCTCTTTCGCCCAAACTTCCAGCGTCGTCGTCAATGCGCCCAGGCTGCCCGCGACGATGAGCAACGCACGCAGCCAACGCTGATGCTGCGCCGGTTGTTTCAGCACGCCCGCGCGCCAGGCCGCCATGCCCAGCAGCAGCAAGCCGAACGTGCGCGGCAACACGCCCAGCAGCAGCGGCGCAATGAATTGCCAGGCCTCGCGCCAGCGCAACAGCATGATTTCGGCGAAGCTGCCCGCCGCGTATACGCGCGTGGCCACAGCGGCGTGTGCGCGCAACGCCTCTTGCGCCGGGAAGAACGCGCCGAAGAAAGGCAGATAAGGTGCGAGCACAATCAGCGCAAGCCCCAACACCGCCAGCCAGCGCGCCGGCAAACCAGTGAACGGCAGCAGCAACAAGCCGCAGACGGCATAAAGCGTCAGGATGTCGCCGTTCCAAAGCAGCAGCATGTGGCACAGCCCGATGGCGAGCAGCACCGCAAAACGCCGCGAGAGAAAGCGTGTGGCATTGGCTGAATGCGCCGCCGCGCGCTCCGCCTGTACGCCTACGCCCACGCCGAACAAAAATGAAAAAAGCGCGAAGGCTTTGAACTCGAAAACCCAGGCGATGAGGATGTCGGTCGCGCGATTGGCCCAGCCCGCGTGCGTGTGCGGCGTCAGCATCTGTTGAAAGAGCGAGACGCGGAAGCCGACTTCGAGATTGACCAGCAAGACGCCGAGCAGGGCCGCGCCGCGCAACGCATCCAGCGCCACGAAGCGTTCGGTCACAGGCTGCATTGGTACTGACAAGTCGCCGCTTTTCATCGCACGAAGCGCAAAGCCAGATACGGAATCAGGTTGAAGAGCAGGATGCCGATTTTGTAGAAAACAATGCCTGCATAGTTGACGGTGTCGAACTGGGCGGCAGAGAGCCGGAAAATGCGGCCCACGGCTCGATACCACCACTCGTGCGGCAACTGGTAGAGCAGCCCCCACAGCGCCAGGAGCGCGAAGTTCATGACCGTGCAATAAAGGAGCGCGTCGCGTATGGTTTCGATGTTCATATAACTTTCCCCGAAAAGGTCGCGCCGTCTGTTAGCGAATCTGCCCGTGCAATTGCTACTTCGCCTCGGCAATCAGCCGTTTGACGGATGATTGCAATTTTGGGTTCAAAAATACAGTGGTCAAAATCTTGTTGCGCGTCTTTCGCGCAGTCTGGCAACAAGCGCACGCGGCCGCGTGGGCCGTAAGCATCTGCCTGTTGCGGCGGCAACACAATGGCTCACGTTCAGGCCAACGCTTCAGCAACCTGTTGTGCCGCGTCAGACAGACGCCTTGGTTGTTCAGCCACACACGTTTGCCAGCTTGCTGCGTTACGGCCGGAAAACTACAATCCGCAGGCATCAATTTTTCGCAGGAGGAAAAGCAATGACTTCGACAACTCAAGTGGCTGCCGTGGCCGCCGCGCTCGAAGATGACGCTGACGTGGAAAAAGCTTTGCTGGCAGCGGCCTGATTTTCGCAGTAATCCTTGAACACTTTATGACCAACCCAATCAACTTTTTCACCGGCCGCTTCAACTTCACCACCGCCGACATCGAAAGCCTGCTCGCCGCAGCCTTGTCGAAAGGCGGCGATTATGCCGATCTGTATTTCGAGTACACGATCAACCATTCGCTCAACCTCGAAGAACAGATCATCAAGACCGCCAACCGAACCGTCGAACAAGGCGTCGGCGTGCGCGTCATCAGCGGCGAACGCACGGGCTTTGCCTACTGCGACGAGATCGAAGTCGCCGCCATTCGCAAGGCCGCACTGACCGCCGCACACATTGCCGAGAGCGGCGTGCAAATCGGCCCCGTCAACGTTTCGGCCAGTCAACCGCAACACGATCTTTATACCGTCGCGCATCCGGCGAACGAAGAACCGCTGGAACGCAAGATCGAATTGTTGCACCGGGCGGACAAGGCTGCGCGCGCCCACGATTCGCGCGTGCGCGAGGTGCAGGCGATGTTCATGGACAAGTACAAGGTCATGCTGATCGCCACTTCGGAAGGTGCGCTGATCGGCGATGTGCAGCCGTTGACGCGCATGAACGTGCTGTGCATTGCGGATGACGACGGAAATTTGCAATCGGGTTACGCGGGCGGCGGCGGGCGCAATGGCTTGGAGTTTTTCCACGACCAACTCACGCCCGAACATTTCGCCGCCGAAGCCGCGCGCCAGGCCATCGTCCAGCTCGAAGCCGTCGAAGCGCCCGCAGGCGCGATGGAAGTCGTGCTCGGTTCCGGCTGGCCCGGCATCCTCTTGCACGAAGCTGTCGGCCACGGGTTGGAAGCCGATTTCAATCGCAAAGGCACATCGGCCTTTTCGGGCCTGATCGGCCAACAGGTCGCCAGCGAACTTTGCACCGTCGTGGATGAAGGCTCGATTCCGGGGCGGCGCGGCTCGCTCAACGTGGATGACGAAGGCAATCCGACTTCGCAAACCGTGCTGATCGAAAACGGCATCCTGCGCGGTTATTTGCAGGACAAACTCAGCGCGCGGCTGACGGGCGCGGCGCTCACGGGCAATGGCCGCCGCGAAAGTTATCGCCACACGCCGATGCCGCGCATGACCAATACGTACATGCTCGCGGGCCAGAGCGACCCCGCCGACATCATCAAATCGGTCAAACGCGGCCTTTACGCCGTGCAGTTCGGCGGCGGCCAGGTAGACATCACCAACGGCAAATTTGTTTTCAGCGCGAGCGAGGCGTATTTGATCGAAGACGGCAAAGTCACCGCGCCGGTCAAAGGCGCTACGCTAATCGGCAACGGCCCCATCGCGCTGACCAAAGTCTCGGCGGTCGGCAACGATCTGGCGCTGGACGAAGGCATCGGGACTTGTGGCAAGGACGGGCAGTCGGTGCCGGTGGGCGTGGGGATGCCGACGATTAAGATTGAGGAGATGACGGTGGGCGGGACAAAAGGTTAGACCGCAAGCAGCAACCATTCAAAGCAGTTGAGAAAGCAGGATGACTTTATGGCATACAGCAACTTCACCATCGAATCGCTCAAACGCAAATTCAACCTGACCATCAACGAAGCGGGCGATCACTTCGCCGACGCCGAACCGGTAGCCGTGAGCGAACGGCTGACGGAAACCCTGAAGGAGAACATCCCGCTGGCCTTGTCCATCAGCACCGAGAAGGCGCGTTCGGAGATGATTATCGTGCCGCTGCTGATTGAAGTGCGCCGCCTGCTCAAGCATCAGATCAGCCTCTTTTCCGGCATCGAGTTCAACGTGGACAAGGAGCAAGACCTGCACGGCGTTTGCGATTACATTATCAGCCTTTCCAGCGAACAACTGACGGTCTCGGCCCCGGTCATCGCGCTGGTCGAAGCCAAAAACGAAAACATCAAGGCAGGCCTTGCGCAATGCATCGCCGAAATGGTGGCGGCGCGCCTGTTTAACGAACAGCAAGGCAATGCGATTGACACAATCTACGGCGCGGTGACGACGGGCAGCAACTGGAAGTTTTTACGGCTGCACGACGCGACGGTTTACATTGACCAGACCGAGTATTACATCAAGGAAGCGGGCAAGCTCATCGGGATTTTGCTGGAGATGATTCGCGGGGTGCGAGATGAGAAAGCCTGAGGAAATAGCAATGACGGGCAAGCGGTGCCGGTGGGCGTGGGGATGCCGACGATTAAGATTGAAGAGATGACGGTGGGCGGGACGAAGGGCTAGTCCTAAACAAGCGAGCAAAACCAACACAACCTACAATGAGGCTTACGGTACCGAGTGAGGGCTTTATGGCAAAGACTGTACTTCCATCTTTCGATCTTCTGATGAATCCAGTTATTCAAGCACTCAAGATGCTTGGTGGATCGGGGATAATCGAGGAGATCAACAACAAAGTCATAGAAATCGTTGGCCTTTCTTCCGAACAACTCGAAGTATTGCATGATCCTGAAAAAGGCGTGCAAACAGAGATTGAGTACCGACTAGCATGGGCTAGAACCTATCTGAAAAAATATGGTGTGCTAGAAAACTCTAGCAGAGGGGTTTGGGCATTAACGCCAAAAGGGGTGCAACTCGACCAAATAGACCCACAAGTTGTCAGACGGTTTGTTCAAAATCAAAAATCAAAAACGAAGGCCGTTGAATCCAAAGAAAACTTTGATGAAGTTGACACCGTTGCGTCTTGGCGAGATGAGCTTTCCGAGACTTTACTCAAAATGCATCCGTCAGCATTTGAGCGACTCGTCCAGCGATTGCTCCGTGAATCAGGCTTTATTCAGGTTGAGGTCACTGGACGAAGCGGCGATGGTGGTATTGATGGTAAAGGAATCATGCATTTGGGCGGATTACTCAGCTTCCATGTCATGTTTCAATGTAAACGCTATCAGGGATCTGTTTCGGCCGGTCAGGTTCGTGACTTTCGTGGAGCAATGGTTGGACGCGCTGATAAAGGGCTATTGGTCACAACCGGCAATTTCACTAAGGATGCAATGCGTGAAGCCATTAGAGACGGCGCACCAGCGATAGATTTGGTTGATGGCGATCAACTCATGGACAAACTCAAAGAATTGGGGCTGGGTGTAACAACCAAGAAGATAGAAGTCGAAGAAGTTGTTATTGAACACAACTGGTTTTCAGGCATATGAAAAGACCACCTTGGGTTTTCGGCTACCTCCCCAGCCCGCGAATGCGGGCGGCAGCGTAAAGCCCAGGGTGCAGCGCGTAGCGCGGAACCCTGGGTGAGCACGCCAAAATATACGCAAGCTCGCGGAGCGAGCGACAGACCATCATACGCACTGTCTTCCGCCCACATTCGTGGGCTTGCGGTTCTCACGACGAGCGAACCCAGCGCTCACGCACTGGGCTTTATGCTGTCGCCTGCATCCGCAGGCTGGCGGCGGAACGTTCACGTTTCTCTTTTTGCCTTTGTATTTTTCTAAATGGCTACACAAATCACCACAGACCTTCTCTCCGGCCTCATCGCCAAAGCCTTAAAGCGCGGCGCGACCGAGGCCGAAGTCATCGCCAGCGAAACCACCGACTTTTCGGTCGAAGTCCGCTTGGGCGAAGTCGAAAAGCTGGAAGAGGCTGCGTCGCGCGGCTTGGGCTTGCGCGTGCTCTACGAGGGGCGGCAGGCGTCGTGCTCGACTTCGGATGTGAGCGCCGGGGCGTTGGACGAATTGATTGACACGGCGGTGGCGATGGCGCGGCTGACTTCGGTGGACGAGGCGGCGGTGCTGCCGGGGCGCGACGAATTGGCAAGCGGCGCGTTGCCGGACTTGGGCCTTTACGATCCGGCCATCGTCTCGTTGCCGACCGAACGCAAGATCGAATTGGCGAAGGCGGCGGAAGCGGCGGCGCGCGGATACGATGCGCGCATCTTCAATTCGCAAGGCTCCAGTTGCGGGACAACGGTGGCGCGCGTGCTGCTGGCGACGAGCGGCGGCTTCGCGGGCGAATATCAGGGCACGCTGTGCGGCGTGTCGGTCGCGCCGATTGCCAAGGACGGCGAGCAAATGCAGATCGGCTATTGGGGCGACCGCGCGCGCGCGTTTGCCAAATTGGATGCGGCGGAAGAGATCGGCCAGGAAGCGGCGCGGCGCGCGTTGCGCAAGCTGGGCGGGCGCAAAGTGGCTACGCAGGAGGTGCCGATTGTCTTTTCCGCCGACGCCGCCGAAGAGTTGCTGGGCGAGTTTTTCCAGACGATCACGGGCGAGGCGATCTTCCGGCGCGCGTCGCTTTTCGTCGGCAAGTTGGGCGAAGAGATTGCCGCCAGCGGCTTGACGATCATTGACGACGGGACGTTGCCGGGCGCGCTGGGTTCGCGGCCTTTTGATGGCGAAGGGCTGGCGACGCGCAAGACCGTGGTAATCGCCAACGGC
The DNA here is from genome assembly GCA_031418175.1 of Acidobacteriota bacterium. Classification (GTDB taxonomy): domain Bacteria; phylum Acidobacteriota; class Blastocatellia; order RBC074; family RBC074; genus JACPYM01. The sequence goes on from JANOWX010000046.1 coordinate 17,018, forward strand.
GTTTTGCAAAGCTATTTGCTCAACAGTTATACGGCGCGCAAGCTGAAGCTGAAATCCACGGGCAATGCGGCGCGCGGCTTGGCGGGCGCGCCCAGCGTGGGCACGGGGAACTTTTACATCGCGCCGGGGGTCTATGCGCCGGACGCAATCATCGCCTCGGTCAAGCAAGGGTTTTATGTGACGGAGCTGATCGGCTTCGGGTTCAATCCGGTCAACGGCGATTATTCGCGCGGCGCGTCGGGGCTGTGGATCGAGGACGGCCGGTTGACCTTCCCCGTCGAAGAGGTAACGATTGCGGGCAACTTCCGCGCGATGCTCAAAGACATCGAGATGATCGGCAACGACCTGCGCTTTCGCGGCAAGATCGCCGCGCCGACGTTGAAGATCGGCAAGATGATGGTCAGTGGCGATTAACGAATGCAGGAGCCAGCCGCTGATCCACGCAGAGGAACGCAGATTTGGTTTGATCGGCGGCCATCAGCGCTAATCTGCGGCAACACTTTTTGAGGAGGGCTTATGTTTGAAGCGAAACCAGTTGATGCGGAAGAGAACAAGCGCGGCAAGTTGATTGTCGGCGCGCTGGGGTTGTTGGCGCTGGCGCTGGTCGTGGGAGTCTTTTACATCGCCGGTTCCAAGGGCGAAGCGAAGCCGCCTTTGCCGAACGGAGTGTGGGCCGGGTCTGGGGAATTCGAGCACTACAAAAGCAAGGTCGAGATCGAAGTGATTGATAAGATCGTCCACCCCAATATGATCGGGATGAAGCAATTCGAGATCAAAGCCCGCGTCACCAATCGCGGCGACCGCGTGCTGACCGGCATTGAATTGATCGGGCGCATGATCGGTCTGGACGACAAGGTCATCAAGGAAAGTATCAGCGTGCCGATTCCGCGTGTGCGCTCGGAGCCGTTGAAGCCGGGCGAATCCATCAAGGTCAGCGTCAAGATTGACGGGCCGGCCAAGGTGTCAGAGGGCGAAGTGAAGGATTTGCTGGTCGAATTGCGCGGCTTGCAGTTTTAAGCTCAGAACACAAGCCAAAAGAGCATGGAGTTCAGGCTTCAGCCTGTGTTCGTGATTTCCAAC
>JANOWX010000047.1:0-3019 GCA_031418175.1 Acidobacteriota bacterium
GTTCCGGGGCGCAATGCTTATGGCCGGGTCGGGGGGTCCCGCGGGCGTGACAACGGGTTTGTTCGAATACGTGCCGCATTTTACTAAACTCCGGCGGCCGATTGCACCCGCGCCCGGTACTGTAAACACAGCATGCCAGCAGAAATCACACAACTCTTGCAGCGTTGGAGCGCGGGCGAACCGGCGGCGCTAGATCAGTTGCTGCCGTTGGTTTACGACGAATTGCGGCAGTTGGCGCGTTCGTATATGCGGCGGCAGGCGTCGAATCACACCTTGCAACCGACGGCCCTCGTGCACGAAGCGTGGTTACGCATCGGCCAGCAGCAGCCGGGCGATTGGCAAGGCCGCGTGCAGTTTTTTGCCTTGGCGGCCAAAGTGATGCGCAACGTGCTGGTAGATCACGCCCGCCAACGCCAGGCTGAAAAGCGCGGCGGCGCGCAAGAGTTGTTATCGCTGCGCCACGCCGAACAGCAGGGCCAGGAAACCGAGTTCGACATGCTGGCGCTCAATGAAGCGTTGCAGCGGCTGGCGGCGCTCAATGCGCAACACGCCCATATCGTCGAGTTGCGTTTCTTCGGCGGTTTGACGATTGGCGAGACGGCGCACGCGCTCGGCATCTCGCACGCGACGGTCGAGCGTGGCTGGCAAGCGGCGCGCGCCTGGCTTTACAGCGAATTGCAACGCTGATTTAGCTGTACAGCAAGCTTTCCAGCTTGCTGTTGTTTGGTCAGCGGAGCATTCGTGTCACCTGCATCGTGCGCGAGCCGAGCCGCAGCAACCTGGAAAGGTTGCTGTACACACAAGCCGAAAGCGTTGTAAATCCCCACATGACCCCGGAACGTTACGCACAACTCAACCAACTCTTTCACGAAGCCCTGGCGCTGGCGGCGGATGAACGCGCGGCCTTCTTGCGCCAGGCCAGCGCCGGGGATGAAGAGTTGCAGCGCCAGGCCGAACGCTTGCTGGCCGCGCACGAGCAAGCGGATGGATTTCTCGATTCAACCGGAGTGGCCGGAGTGGCCGGAGTGGCCGAGTTGGCCGCCGCCGCGCGCGTGTTTTATGCAGCCTTGCAAGTGCCCACCGGCGAGCGCGCGGCTTTTTTACAGCAAGCTTGTGCCGATAACAGCGAGTTGCGCGCGGCGGTCGAACGGATGCTGCAAGGCCACGAACAAGTGAATGGCCTGCTCGATCAGCCTGATCTCGCCGCGCTGGCGCATGCCGAACTCGCAGCGGAAACGGATGCTTTGTGCGGGCAGCAACTCGGCCACTATGAAATCATCCGGCGCATCGGCGCGGGCGGCATGGGCGAAGTTTATCTGGCGCGCGATTACACGCTGGAGCGTCAGGTGGCCCTCAAAATCCTGCCGCTCGAATTCACGCGCGACCCCGACCGGCTGCATCGTTTCGCACGCGAAGCCAAAGCCGCCAGCGCGCTCAATCATCCCAACATCATCACGATTTATGAAATCGGCGTCGCCGCGACTGATGATGGCGATTTGCACTTCATCGCCACCGAATTCATCGAAGGCCAAACCCTGCGCCAGCGTTTGCAAACCAAACCTTTGAGCATGGCCGAAGCGTTGGACGCGGCCATTCAAACTGCAGCGGCGCTCAATGCCGCGCATCAAGCCGGCATCATCCACCGCGACATCAAGCCCGAAAACCTGATGCTGCGTCCGGATGGTTATTTGAAAGTTTTGGATTTCGGTTTGGCGCGCATCAACAAAACCATGGCCGCGCCGGGCGATGATTCGACCACGCGCCGTTTTATGGAAACGCATCCCGGCATGGTGATGGGCACGCTCGCCTATATGTCGCCCGAACAGGCGCGCGGTGAACGTGTGGATGGGCGTACTGACCTGTGGAGCCTGGGCGTGGTGCTTTACGAATTGCTCACGGGCACGCGGCCATTCACCGCCGCGACGCTGCCTGATCTGATGGTGGCGCTGTTGGATCGTGAACCGGCTCCGCTGGCTCAGCATCTGCCAGACGCTTTGCCAGAGTTGGCGGCGGCGGTGCAAAAGGCCTTGGCGAAAGACACGGCTGCGCGCTTTCAGACCGCACAGGAATTCGGGCAGACGCTTAAAGAACTGCGGCGGCGCGTGGATGAAGCCGTGCCAGCCGCGCCCGCTCGTGACAACGCCGCGCTGTTATCCGAAGCGCCGACGCGCACCTTTGCCAAACAACCTGCGGCGGCGTTGCGTGAGGATGCGGCAGTCGAGGAAGCAGCGACTTTGCCCGCTTTGCCAAAGGCAACGCAGGCGCAGCCAGTAAACGTTTCAACGCAGCCGGTGAACACGGCGCGGCGCTGGCGCGGTTGGCTGCCGCTGGCCTTGGCGGTGGCGCTGGGCGGCAGTCTGGCAGTCTGGCGCTGGTTGCCGGTCGCGCCTGGTCAGCCGTCCGCACCCGCTTCAACACTTGTGACCGAAGTGCCTGTGCGCAACTTGAGTTATTTGCTCACGGTTCAGAAAGTGCGCAACGGGCAGGAATACGATCCGCCCTTCGACGCCACGGGTGACGAACCGTTTGAGAATGGCTGGTTGTTTCGGTTCACCTTTAGCAGCCCGCAAACAGGTTACGTTTATGCAATCAATGAAGGGCCGGGAGAGCGCGGTCAATCTCGTCTAGCCAAACTCTTCCCGTGGAAAGGTGAGTCGGCGCAACTCGCCGCGAACGTTGCGCGCGTCACCGACAATAACAACTTGGATCGCAACAAGGGCACAGAAAAAATCTGGCTGGTGTGGGCCAAGTCAGCCGTGCCGGAGTTGGATGCGATAAAAAATGTGCTTGTAAGCGATCCGACACAGGCTGAAGCGGTGCGCCAGTTCCTGGCCCAACACGCCAGCCTGCAAGCGGAAAGCGTGGCGGATGCGCAAACCAAACAGATCACGTTGCGCGGGCGCGGTGAGACGTTGGTGAAAGCCGTTTTGTTGAAGCATCAATAGGCCGGAAGCGGTGTGTGCCCAAGTGGAAAAAATTTCGACCTGTGCAAGTGATCGGCAGAGCCTTTGGAGTGCGG
>JANOWX010000048.1:0-2510 GCA_031418175.1 Acidobacteriota bacterium
GGCTCGAACGTCTTCGCGGGCACTTTGACGGGCGGTGTTTTCCGTTCATCTGACAACGGCGCGAATTGGACGGCGGTCAATACGGGCTTGTCAGTGCCTTCAATTTCGGCATTGGCGGTGAATGGCACGACGCTGTTTGCGGGCACGAATGGCGGCGGCGTCTTTCGTTCGACCGACAACGGCGCGAATTGGACGGCGGTCAACAACGGCTTGGGCCTTCAAGTCATTTCATCGTTGGCGGTGAGCGGCGCCACGCTCTATGCCGGTTCGACGGTGGGCGGCGTGTTCCGCACCACCGACAACGGCGCAAATTGGACGGCGGTCAACAATGGCCTGGCGAATCAATTCATTTACGCGCTCGCCGCGCGCAACGCCACCGTGATCGCTGGCGCCGACAGCGGAGCTTTTCGCAGCGCCGACAGCGGCGCCAATTGGGCCGCAGCCAACACAGGCTTAACCGGCCAATTGATTTTTGCCCTGGCCGTCAACGGCACCAACCTGTTTGCCAGCACCTATAGCGGCGTCTTTCGCTCGACCAACAACGGCGCGAATTGGACGCCGGTCAACAACGGCCTGGGCAATCGCATCATTTTGTCGTTGCTGGTGAGCGGCACGACGCTTTATGCCGGCACCGATGGCGCTGGCGTTTATCGCACCACCGACAATGGCGCGAATTGGACTGCGGCCAACAACGGTTTGCTGGAGCGCGCGATTTCGGCGTTGGCGCAGAGCGGGAACACCCTGTTCGCCGCCACGGCGGGCAGCGGGGTTTATCGCTCGACGGACAATGGCGCAAATTGGACGGCGGCGAATACAGGGTTGGGCAGTTTGAATATCCTCGCGCTGGTCGTGAACGGCAGCGCTATTTTTGCCGGCACCGATCAAGCGGGCGTCTACCGCTCAACCGACGGCGGCGCCAATTGGACGGCGGTGAATACGGGCCTGACCAGTCCCGTCGCCTATTCGCTAGGCGTGAATGGCACGACGGTCTTTGTGGGCACCGCGACCGGCCTTTATCGCAGCACCGACAATGGCGCGACATGGGCTGCGGCGAATACGGGGCTGAGCAATGCGCTGGTCTCGTCCTACGCCGCGAGCGGCCAGAGCCTGTTTATCGGCTCATCCTTCGGCGTCTTCCGCACGCTCAACAACGGCGCGCTCTGGACGCCGTTCAGCGATGGGCTGACGAATCCTTTTGTCAAAGCGCTCGTCGTCAGCGGCAACAACCTGGCGGCGGGCACCATCGGCAGTTCGGTGTTTACCAGGCCGTTGCCGTAAGCACGAGAATAGTTCAAACGCCAAGAAGCCAAGAGCGCCAAGCCGGAGCACACAACCTGCCGATTTCCAGGTGGCTCCCTTGGCGCTCTTGGCTTCTTGGCGTTAAAAGAATGCGCTTATGGCGTTGACCGCCGCGCGCTGATGCTGACCTTCAGCGCATCCTCTTGCTGGATATTCACCAACGCCACGAACGCGCGGCCCTGATACGTGCCCAACGTGCACGGCTGCGACACGTTCATTACCTCCCAACCCGCAGGCAGCAAAATCGTATTGCGCAAGCCCGCCACCGTGCGTTGAAAGCGCAACGTCCCGTTCGCCACGTTGTAAGCCGCATCAACCACGCTGCCGCTGACTTTCAACCGCGCACTCTGCCGCTCATTCACGATGGGCACATCGAGTTTGGCAACCGTCGCGCGCCCCTCTTTCGCCAGCTTCAACGGCAGCGCCGTATCGAGATCAATGACCTTCAAATCCAACACAGGCGCATTGCTCAGCCGCACCCGCTCGCCCTTGCGCAGTTCGCTGTAAGTTTGCTCGACACGAAACCGGTGCGTCTCCGGCGCGTCCAAATCATAAAGCGTCCGGCTGTCATCCCAAGCCTTATCGCGGCTCTTCTCCCAATCCGGCAGCCCCTCGAACGCCGCCGCAGTCTTCCGCGCCCGAATCGTGATCGGCGAACCGCCGCCGCTCGGATTGGTCAACGCCAGCTTCAACCGCCCATCCGGCAGCGTCATCACTTGCGATGCGATGTTGGCCGAGGCGAAGGCATACCCGCGCGGCAACACCACGCCAAAGCGCATCGCACTCAACGCCCGCACCCACACGATGGCTTCGTTGCTGGGGCCCTCGGCGTAATAGGTCCGCGCATCCTTGTACGTCTTGTAGATCAACACGCGCCCCTCGCCGCCCACCGGCACAGGCCGCGGCAACTGCGCCACGATGTAATGATCCTCCGGCACGAACTGGCCCGGCAGCTTGCGCGCCCGCGCCTCTTCGCCGCCGATGTACTCGAACTTCAACGGCTCGCCCGTGCGCGGGTCGTAGACCTCGATGCCCCCGCCATCGCTGCCGTGCCGCGTGCCGTTGATGAGCAGCGTCGCCCCGGCCCGCGTCTCCTGCGGCAAGAAGACGATGCGGAAGGCGTGCGCTTCGGGATCATCGAGCAATTCGTATTGCGTGTAGGCATCAAGCGCGAAGAGGCGGGTGAGCGGCGGCGCGGCGCGCAAGGCATC
>JANOWX010000049.1:0-3585 GCA_031418175.1 Acidobacteriota bacterium
GGCTGATTTGAGCGAAGCGCAAAGCCAGGCTAAAGCCTGTTTGCCAAACCGCAGGCTGAAGCCTGAACTCCATGCAGCTTCAGGCGATTCCCCACTTTTTGCGTATGTCCTGGTAATGATGAAGGGCAACTGCCAACCCGCGATCGTGTCTTCAAGCAGATAGAGATAGTCGTTGAAGCCGGTGCCATTGCGTGACTGCCTCTGGCTTTGCTCATTTCGACGGAAACGACGGGTGTGTAATCAGGCGCCAGCCAGCCGATCATTGCGAAATTCCTTTGACGCGCGGCGAGCGGGCGCGAATGGCAGCAGCGCGCGGGCCTACGGCGCGGGCGTAGGTTTCGCCGCGCTGAGCCTCAGGATACTTTTGCCGCAACTGATCGGCGGCTTCCAACAACGTCCGCCCCAGAAAGTATTCCTGCGTGGGTAGGTGGATGGCGACGATTTGGCCGTTGCATTCCGGTTCGAGCAGCGCGCGCAGTTGATCCAGCCAGACAGCCTCGCCGCGTAGTGCGGTCAGGGCGGGCGCGCTGAGTCGTTCGTGTTGTGCGATTGAAGTAGCCATAAGCGGGGTATAGGCCAAAGTCATAACGACGGAAAACCAAACCGGCGCAGCAGCGGCGTCTTCTGTTTATCGCAATCAGGCGTGTGTTAAACTCCGCGCCGGAGGTAAGGTTATGGATCAAACCATTCACTTGGAAATCAGCAAAGACGAAGCGGCCCACTTGAGCGATATGCTGGCACAATGTGTGAAAGTGTTGCGCGAGTCGAATGAAAGCGGCGAACGCATCTACACTGAGGTTGAGCGCCTCAGCGCCGAAACGCGAGCGTTGCTTAAACAGTCTGCGGAGATGCTCAATGTTGAAATCAGTTTATGAACTCCTGACCCAGCTATTCACTTTCGCTCACCGGCTGAATCGTCAGGATGTAGTCATCGAAAAGTTACAACAAGAGACGAAAGCCAACTCCGAGTTGAACAATCGCCTCGTCTTCGAGCACGTCCGCATCAACGACGAATTCAAGCGGCTGGCCGAACGCGAAGCCGAAGCGCGCAAGTTGTTTCAAGCGCAGGTCGAAATCCAATTGTTGCGCGCCGCGCAATCTTTGCCTTCCGCCGAACCCGCCGCGTTGCCGCCCCAGGCCGAAATCGCACAACTCAAAGCGCAAATGACGGCGCTGCTGGCGAACCAGCCAAACCAGGAAGCCTGAAGCCGCCCCAACAACCATCCTTTATTTTTTACTTGTAGGCGAAGTGCGAGCTTGCACTTCCGCTGCGGTCGCCGTGCGCCAGATGCGTGTGCCGTCGGCGCCGGATGAGATCAGCGTCTGGCCATCGGGCGTAAAGAAGAGTTGCCAGACTTTGCCGGTATGGCCGCGCAGCGCCGTGAGTTCCTTGCCGGTTTGCAGATCCCACAGCCTGACGGTTTGATCGTCACCGCCCGAAGCGAGACGTGAGCCATCGGGCGAAAAGGCTACGCAGTAGACCGAATTGCCCTGTCCGCTTAAAGCGCGCAACTCGCGGCCAGTGGCGGTGTCCCAAAGCTTGATCGTAAAATCCCAGCTTGCGCCTGCAATTGTTTTGCCATCCGGGGAGAAGCGCAACTGCTGAATGTAGGTAGGGACTCGGAAGTTCAAGATCTCGGCACGGCGCTTTACATCCCATACTCTGATCGTACCGTTTGATCCTCCTCCAGTGACCAGCTTTTGCCCATCCGGTGAAAAATGTGAAGATATAATCAGGCTCGTATGGCCCTTGAACTGCGCTATCTCGCGCCAGGTTTGTGGGTCCCAAAGTTTGACCAGATTGTCCTCAAGGCCCGTGGTTGCGATGACTTTGCCATCCGGCGGGAAGCAGAGCGAAGCGACGCCTCCAAGGTGATTGGTATAGTTCGTAGCGAGTACTTGTCCGCTTTGACGCGCAATACGTTCAATTTTTTGTTGATTGAGATTGATGGCAGTAACGCTAAAAAACGTGTCTGGGTTTTCAGCCGGAAAGTAATGGCTGTCAGATGCCTGCTGATACGAATAAATTGGCAGGCCAGTCGCCAGTTGGCGGAAAGACACTCCGCTTTTCTTTTCTGCGAGAGTATTTATGCCGTCTGGCACGAAGCCTTGCGTGGCATACCCTACCGAGGATGTTGCGGAGGCCTTCATCCACAGCCCTTTGTTCTCTTGCGTGAGAATCGTTTGGCTATCCGGTGCGACTCCTAACGTGGCAACTCTTTCCAAGAATGTCGCGGATGCCAGCAGATTACGCAAATCCCATAGCTTGGCGCGCCGGGCGCGCATACAAGAAGCTGCCAGGCGTCCATCTGCTGAAAACGAAGGCAGGAATGTCGCGCTTTCATTCTTGATGACAGCCAGACACTGACCAGTCTGCGTATTCCAGATACGCAGCGTTTTATCATCACTGCCAGTCGCCAGATATTTATCATCAAAGGAAAGGGCGGGCGTTTCGATGTTATCGCGATGTCCACGAAATACCTGCAAGAGCTTGCCTGTTTTCACGTCCCAGGCGCGCACCAGGAAGTCAGTGGTGGGCAGATAATACCGCGTGCCATCGTGTGAAAAGAGATGTCCAGCCGGAAAAAAGGGAATCAGGGCATTGGGGTCGTCGCTTTGCGGATCAAGCTGAACAATGGATCGGCGGGCTGCCACATCCCATAAATGCCAGCGGCGTTCTTTGCGTGCCAGACAAATCAACCGCCCATCGGGGGTGTATAGAGCGGGACCTCGGCGTGGAAACTCAAAAGAAGAGGGCAGCATGGATTGCTTAATCAGCAATCCGGTTTCTGCGTCCCACTCCTCCACTGCGACAGCGTTATAACGAACGGCCAAATGCTTCCCATCTGGTGAGAAAGCGAGAAACGCCTCTTTCGGTTTCTCGCGATTGCCTAAGTAGGGAATTTGCGCCAAGAGTCTTTTAGTCGCAAAGTCCCAGATTTTTACCGGTATCTTGGGGCTGTTTCCCATGGCCGCCACTTTCTTTACATCTTTTGAAAGAATAAGTCGTTGAATGCCATTTTCCATTCTGGCGAACTCTCCCAAATACCGGCCTGTGGCAACCTCCCACATCCCAATCGTACTTTCATACGATCCATCGCTTCTTACTGAATTAGCATCATACTCCCCAAGCAGAACGGTTTTTCCGTCTGGAGTCAGGCACGGCCCGCTAAAATAATCAGGTCGCAAGATAGAACGCTCTTCCACGTGCACCAACTTCCACAACGCGAACCATTCGAACCCGTGCCATTCATCATCAATCCCGTTGTTGGGGCGGTGGCGTTCCAGCAATTCATCCATGTGAATCAAATTGCCTTCGCCCCAATCAGCACCCGCTTGCCGCATCTCGGCCGCGTATTGTTCGCGTCTTTGTTCATGTTCGCGCGCGAGTGAGGCGCGCAATTGCCAAAGCGTCACGAGCGCGCCCGCTATCAACGCCAACAACAATGTGCTCGCCGCCGCGACAAACGGCTTGTTGCGTCCGACATACTTGCCCGCGCGATACCGCCACGTCGCCGGACGCGCGGTCACCGGCTCGCCAATCAAATGCCGCTGCAAATCGTCGCTCAACTGCTCGACCGTCGC
>JANOWX010000050.1:0-2978 GCA_031418175.1 Acidobacteriota bacterium
GAACATCCGGCGGTCGCCACCGCGTTGACGCGGCTCGCCACCATTCACCGCAACAAGGCGGATTTCGCCAAAGCCCTGGCCTACAATCAACGCGCCCTGACGATTGCCGAAAAAGTGCCTGCCCCGGGCCATCCCGAACTCGGCCAGATCGTGTATGAACTGGGCGTCATTCAATTCAATCAGAACGATCTGGTGAACGCGGAAACTGCGTTCCAGCGCGCCTTGAGCATTTGGGAAGCGGCGCGGCATCCGGACGCGGGCCGCGCCATTTCCAGTCTGGCCGCGCTCTATGGCCGCAAGGGCGATCTGGCGAAAGCCAAAGCGATGTTGCAACGCTCCATCGAAACCATCGAGCGCGCGCAAGGGCCGGAACACCCCAGCCTCCTCAATCCGCTAATCAACCTGGGCAGCGCCTATTTCACCGAGAATGACTTTGCGCGCGCCGAGCCGTTTTTCCAACGCGCCGTGAACCTCGCGGAAAAGACGCGCAGCCCGGAGACGCCCGTGTATGCCGGGGCGCTTTTCAGTTTGGCGAACATACTCGTCACCAAAGGCGAGTTTGCCCAGGCTGAAAAATATCAGCGTCAGGCGCTAACGCTGCGCGAGCGTTTGCTGGGCGCTGAAAATCAGCAAGTGGGTGATTCGCTCGCTCAGGGTGCGATCATTGCCGCTTTTCAAGGCCAATTCGCGGCGGCTGAGCCGGTGCAGCAACGCGCCTTGAGCATCGCGGAAAAAGCGCTGGGCCCCGATCATCCCACAGTCGCAGACAGGCTCAACAGCCTGACCCGCATTTACACCGCGCTCGGCACTCTCGACAAGGCCGTCACCACGCAAACACGCGCCACCGAAGTGAGTGAAGTCGGGTTGGCTTACAATCTCGCCGCCGGTTCCGAACGCGCCAAAGCGGCCTTTCTCTCGACCTTTGCCAACGAGACCGACCGCACCATCTCACTGCACGCCGACTTTGCGCCGGAGGATGCGGCGGCGCGTGGCTTGGCCTTCACGACCATTTTGCGCCGCAAGGCCCGCGCGCTGGACGCCACGATTGACAGCCTGGCCGCGTTGCGCCAACGCGCCACCCCTGAAGACCGCGCCTTGCTCGACCAATTGCGCACGACGCGCATGCAGGTCGCCCAACTCGCCCTGGGCGCCTTGCCGCCGCGCACCACCCGCGCCGAACAGCAAGCCCGGCTGCGCGCCTTGAATGAGCAGCGCGAAAAACTGGAAGACCAAATCAGCCGCAGCAGCGCCGAGTTCCGCGCCCAAGCGCAACCCGTCACGCTGGCCGCGATTCAAGCCGCCATCCCTGAACGCGCCGCGCTGATCGAGTTCGTCGCCTATCGGCCTTACAACCCGAAATACACCAAAGTCCCCGATCAGTTCGGCGCGCCGCGTTATGCCGCCTACGTGTTGCAACGCGAAGGCAGTGAGCGTTGGGTCAATCTGGGCGACAAACGCACGCTCGATGACGCCATCGAAAAACTGCGGCAAGCTTTGCGCAATCGGCGGCGGCGCGATGTCAAACAACTGGCGCGCGCGGTGGATAAACTGTTGATGCAACCCTTGCGTCCGTTGCTCGGCACGGCGCGTCAAGTCCTGCTTGCGCCCGACGGCTCGCTCAATCTGGTGCCCTTTGCGGCGCTGGTGGACGAACGCAATCAATACCTGGTGCAGCGCTACACCTTCAGTTATCTCACCAGCGGGCGCGATCTGTTGCGGCTGGGTGTGCGAGCGCCGCGCCAAAAGACTGCCGTGGTCTTCACCAATCCCGACTTCGGGCCGGGCAGCGGCGCGGCGGGAGCGGGTGAACGCATCCTCAAATACCGCCAACTCAGGCCCGAAGAAGGCGGCAAAGGCTCCGTGTTGGCCGATGCTTATTTCCCGCCCCTGCCCGCCACGGCCGGTGAAGCGCGCGCGCTCAAACGCCTGCTGCCCGAAGCCGAGTTGCTCAGCGACGACCAGGCCACCGAAGCCCGCCTCAAACAAGTTCAGGCCCCTGACATTTTGCACATCGCCACGCACGGCTTCTTTTTGGGCGACGTGAATGACAACGATCAATTCGGCATGCAACGCAGCGCGGGTATTACCGCCACCAGCGCCGTCAATCCGTTATTGCGTTCGGGTCTGGCGCTGGCCGGAGCCAACCAGTTAATGAGCGGCGCGGAAGACGGCATTCTCACCGCCCTCGAAGCCGCCAGCCTGAATCTCTGGGGCACGCGCCTCGTCGTCCTCTCGGCCTGCGACACCGGCGTCGGCGAAGTGAAAAACGGCGAAGGCGTCTATGGCTTGCGCCGCGCTCTGCTGCTGGCCGGTTCCGAAACGCAGGTCATGAGTTTGTGGCCCGTCTCTGATCGCGGGACGCGCGAGTTGATGATTGATTATTACCGCCGTTTGCAACGCGGCGCAGGGCGCGCCGCAGCTTTGCGGGCCGTGCAACTCCGCCTGCTCAGGCCGTCGGCCAACGCTCCGGCAGGACGGCAGCGCCCCAATTACAGCCATCCGTATTACTGGGCGAGCTTCATTCCTTCGGGCGAATGGGCGAACCTGGAGGGGCAGCGGTAAGCACAGCGATTTTCGGTAGCCGTAAAGCGGAGCTTTGGAGTGCGGCGGCTCGACGCCGCTTTGGTATGCCCTTGGCCTGGGGTAATACCGGTAGCCAAAGACACTGTGGCTGTCCGTAGCCTTGCTTGCTTGACGCGCCGCTGGGATACCAAAGCGGCGTCGAGCCGCCGCACTCCAAAGGCTTCGCCAGTCAAAGAAGCACAGGCTTCCATTCGTTGTACTTGCACAGGCCGAAACTTTTGCACGCTTTCAGCCCGCGAACGCGGGCTGAAACCCAACAGTAGAGTAGGGGAGGGTTTCCGCCTCCCCCCTCGTCAAACCGGACGTGCAGATTTCCCGCATCCGGCTTTCCCGGCGGCCTTCGCCGGAGACTCTGCAGGTCACAGGTACTTCAAGCCCAAACGCCTGAAGAAGTC
>JANOWX010000051.1:0-6167 GCA_031418175.1 Acidobacteriota bacterium
CGGTACTGTAGCGCCGCGCCGCATCCCACCCACACGCCGCCAACATTGACAACCCCAACGTGAATTCAAACGCGTGCCGCCACGGAATGCGAAACAGATTGACCAGCGGCAAGCGGTAAATCCAGCGGTACACCGGCGTGCCATCGCCTTGCATCAACAGCAAACCCGCGACCGACAGCCCCAGCCAAAACCAGCCCGGCCACGGCAGCCGCCAACGCGCAGGCAGCACGCGCAACCCTGCGAGCAAGGTGGCCAAGATGGCGGCCACAATACAAACGCCCGCCAGCCCTGGCACATACGCCGTTGTTTCGTAATTGAAGTAATAGAGCGGTGTGAGAAAGGAATGCCAGATGCTTTTGGCGGTGAATGAACCGGTGCTGAAGGTCTCGTAATTCAGCGTGCTGCGGATGCTGCGCCGTTGCGCGCGCAGCGTTTCCAAAATCTGAAAAGCCGCCAAACCCGCCGCCAGCACGATGCCGAAACCGGCTACGAACAAAGGCCGCCAGCGCGTCAGTGAAAAGAAACGCGCCTCGGTGCGCTCTTTGGTCAGGCTCAAACAAAAGCCATACACACCCGCGATGATGCCGGAATACAAAAAGCCCTGGCCCAAGCCGGTCAGGATGGCCATTGCATAAACCAGCGCCGCCAGCGCCAAGGCATTGGCGAACCGCCATTCGCGTGAACGTTCTATCGCCAGCAAAAACAAGGGCAGCCACATCACCGCATTCGTGAACATGCCGTTGTGCGCGAGGCCCCCCGCCATCATCCCGCCGTAGCCAAAACTCAAGCCGCCCAATAACGCCGCCATCCGGCTGCAACCGACGGCGCGCAGGTAGGCGTAACAGAACAGCGGCGAAAACAGGAACGGCAGCAGCACATAAATCTCTTCGGCCAGATAGCCCGGCAGGAACAGATAGCTCCACGTCCCCGGATACCCAATGCCCAACTGCGCCATCGAGAGCAGCGGATAGCCCGACAAAATCAGCGGCGTCCACAGTGGCAATTGCCCGTGCCGGATCATGTCCCAGGCCACGGTGCGCAGCGGATAGGAATAGATCAGCGAATCGCCGCCGACCAAGTAACGCCCGGTGAACAGGATCGGCGCAAAGAAGGCTGCGAAAAAGAGGGCGATGAAAAGGAATGGTTTGAAATCAAGGCGGCGCAGGCCGGTGGCGAAATGCCGGGGCATCCAGTGTCTCCTTCAAGAATTTGCGCATACATCAGCGCAGTGCGACGGATATTTTTAGACAGGAAACTTGTACGGCGCGCGGTACTGATAACGCAACAGCTTGTTCGCCGCCTCGTTGTTGGTAAAGCGCTCCGCCTTGGCATCCCATTCCAAAAACGACTTGGTCTTGAACGCGATGTTGCCCAGCAGCGGCGCGCTGGTCGAACGGTGGCCGATTTCGATGTCGCAATTGGCCTGCGCGCGGCTCTTCACGCAATCCAGGAAATTGCGCGCGTGATGCCGCGTGTCGGCGTCGCCCGCGCCCTTCTTGGCTTCGATCTGCGGGGCCGCGCCTTTGTTCCAGCGGTCGAGCGAACGATCCAGCGGCGTGCGCGCAAAAAACTCATTCGGGCTGAGGGCGTCGGGCACGACTTCGTAACCGTTACTCTGCAAATACAGCGTGCCTTTCGTCCCGCGAAATTCGATCTCGCCTTTATTCAAGCCAGCCGCGTGCGCATTGGCGTTGATCTGCGTGAATGTGACCAGCGTGTTGTTCGGATACATCCAGACCACCTCCAGCGTATCGGGAATCTCGCGGTTGTCTTCAAGCGCCAAGCGCCCGCCCATTGCGGTCACGGCCAGCGGCGCGTCTACGCCCAGGGCCTGATGAATCGAATCGAGGTAATGCACGCCGAAGTTGGTCAACTGTCCGCCCGAATAATCCCAAAACCAGCGGAAGCGATAAAACGTGCGGTTCTTGTTATACGCGCGTTTCGGCGCGGGGCCGAGCCAGGCCTCCCAATCCAAATCAGCGGGCGGCGCGCTGTCGGCCCTCAAGTCTGCCTTTTGGTCTGGTGGATTGCCGATGCCTTTGGGCCATTCGTTCTGGATGTGAAAAGCGCGCACGGCCATCACCTTGCCGATGTAACCGCTTTTGACAATGTCGCACGCCTCTTTGACGAAGGCGGACGAGCGGCGATGGATGCCGACCTGAGTGACGCGCTTGTGTTTGCGCGCGGCATTGACCATCGCGCGGCCTTCGGCGACGGTCAACGAGAGCGGCTTTTCGACATACACATCCTTGCCCGCCGCACAGGCTTCGATCATTTGCAGCGCGTGCCAATGATCGGGCGTGTTGATCGCCACAGCGTCCAGGTCTTTCAGCTCGAGCAAGCGGCGGTAGTCTTTATACCGTTTTGGGAACTGCTTGGACGCCGCGCCGATCTTTTTCGAAGCGAAATCCATGTAGGGTTGATGGATGTCGCAGATGGCGGGCACGTCGCAATCGGCTTGTTTCAGAAAGGCGTCTAGCACTTGGTCGCCGCGATTGCCCAGGGCGATGAAACCCGTGCGGACGCGGTCATTCGCGCCGAGGATGCGGGTGTAACTCAACGCCGTCGTGACGCTGGCAGCGGTGGCGGTTTTGGTGAAGTCTCTGCGGGTCAGTTGATTCACGGTTTTCCTCCGTTGTTTTGAGTTAGGAGTGATGGTGGAAGTTACGCAGGCAGTATAGGTGAAGTCGGCTGAAAAGTTGATAGATGCAGGCGCTGCAGTCGAAGTGATTTATCCTGCGTCTCTTGCATGGGCTGTCTGAATACCTAAAATCCACTTTCTGTGCATAAATCGGCGGAGCCTTTGGAGTGCGGTAGCTCGGTACCGCTTTGGTAGTCAGCCCCGCTTTTCGCGGACTACCGGGACACCAGGCGCGGTGGGCTAGTTCCCAACATTATCGCAAGACCCTCAAGGGACTACCAAAGCGGTACCGAGCTACCGCACTCCAAAGGCTGTCGCCATTTCAAGTGCTTGATTACATTCAACACGGTTTTCAAACGCTTCGACAATCCATTATCCAGCAATGCAACTGACCAATTACCACTCGAAGTATTTCGCCTATGAATTGACCAAGCGGTGCGCTTCGGATGACGAAAACAAGCTGGCCGCCGCCGTCGCCGGGGCGCAAGTAGACCTCAATCCGCATCAGGTCGAAGCCGCGCTTTTCGCCTTTCGTTCGCCCTTGTCCAAAGGCGCCTTGATTGCCGATGAAGTCGGACTGGGCAAGACCATCGAAGCAGGCTTGGTCATTGCGCAAAAATGGGCGGAACGCAAGCGGCGCATTCTGGTCATCACACCCGCCAACTTGCATCCCGGCGAAGGTCTCAACAAGATCAGCCTTGAACTCGACCCAAAGAAACGCGCTTCTCTGGAGATCGGGGCAAGTTTTTGCGGCCAGTCAAAAACGCCGCCGCAAGCCTATTTCAGTGATTCGCATCTGGATACGTTGGGCCTTTGCGTATTTCTGGCCTTGGCGGCGCTGGACGCTCCGGCAGCGACGATTCTCGTGCTGGATGATGTGCTGGCCAGTGTTGATGAACCGCACGTTGAGCGGTTGATTGAGATGCTTTACGACGAAGCGGCCAGGTTTCAGCACTGCGTCTTTACCACGCATTACCGCCCGTGGAAGCAGAAACTGCGTTGGGGCTGGTTGCAAAACGGCCAGTGTCACTTTGTCGAACTCACCAAATGGACGGCGTCTGACGGTCTGACGTTGATTCGCAGCGTGCCGGATGTCGAACGGCTGCGGCAGTTGCTCGCCGAGGCCCCGCCTGACCCGCAACTGGTGTGTGCCAAGGCGGGCCATTCTTGAGGCCGCCCTGGATTTTCTGACCCTGCATTACGAATGCGCTGCGCCGCGCCGTTTAAGCGGTCTTTACACGTTGGGCGAATTGCTGCCCGCCGTGGACAAAAAGCTAAGAAAGGCACTCAAAGTCGAAATGCTGAACGGCAAGGACACGGCTGGGCTGCCAGTTTACGGTACTGTTTCGCTGACAAACTGTTTCGATGAATTGTCGAGAATCGCGCAGGCCAGAAACATTTTCGGCTGCCATTTCAATCAACTGTCCTTCGATTTATTGGACGCTGATGCGATAGGTTTCGGACAACAAGTGCTGGAACTTATGAGTGCGCTGACAGATGAAGAGGCAGGCTGGCCCAAGAACGGAAGGTCTGGCAGTTACTGGGCGACCACCGGCGAAACGCGCCGTCTACATCCTTACAAGAAACCGAGTTAAAGGAATGCCTGGAAAAAAGCAGAAATTGGAACTGACCCGGATAGGCAAAGCGCATCGCCCCCGCCTGGAACCGCGCATCCTGCTGGAAGACCCCCCAAGTCGTACCACGCCCCGCAGCGCGTGACCGAGCACGATCTGTTCGATAACCGGCTGATTTTTGGCGACAACCTGCTGGCGCTGAAGGCGCTCAAACAGGAGTTCGCGGGCAAGATTGACGTGAATCAGGCAGACACCGAATATGACTTCATCTACGTCAATGGCTCGCACACGCTGAACGACCCGCACAACAAAATCCATCTGATTGAAGAAGCGTGCCAGCGTCGGATGTTCGAGAGCGAAGGCTTTGAATCGTTGGTTTAAGGAGGTTCACTTTGGCAAAGAAAAGTAACCCTGACACACCCGAAACCGCGTTTGTTGTTCCGGCAAAAGAAGGCGAAGTGTTGCTGTATCAGACAGCAGACGGGCTAAGCCGGATCGAAGTCCGTTTGGAAGACGAAACGGTCTGGTTGACGCAAAACCAGATGGCTGAGCTTTTCCAAACATCGAAGCAAAACATCAGCCTTCATATTCGCAACATCTTTTATGAGCAAGAGTTGCCGGAGGACGCAGTTGTCAAGGATTCCTTGACAACTGCCGCCGACGGAAAGAACTACAGGACAAGTTTTTACAACCTCGACGTGGTTATTTCTGTCGGCTATCGCGTGAAATCGCAGCGCGGCACGCAGTTCCGCATCTGGGCGACGCAACGGCTGCGCGAATATCTGATCAAAGGGTTCACGCTGGATGACGAACGCCTGAAACAATCAGGCGGCGGAGATTACTTCGATGAACTGCTGGCGCGCATCCGCGACATTCGTTCGTCGGAAAAAGTCTTTTGGAAAAAAGTCCTGGAAATCTACTCGACCAGCAGCGATTACGATCCGAAAGTCGAAGCTTCAAAAAAGTTTTTCGCGACGGTGCAAAACAAGATGCACTGGGCGGCGCACGGTCACACGGCAGCGGAAGTCGTTCACGAACGAGCCGACGCCAACCAGCCGAACATGGGAATGACGAACTGGAAAGGCGGCAAAATCCGCAAGGATGAAACCAGTGTCGCCAAAAACTACCTGAACCCGGAAGAACTGGAAGCGTTGAACCTGATCGTTTCGCTCTATCTGGACTTTGCGGAATTGCAGGCACGCCGCCGCCGCACGATGACCATGCAGGACTGGATCACCAAACTGGACGGTTTCATGCGCCTCAGCGAACGCGAGATTCTGACGCACGCGGGCCGCGTTTCGCACGAAAAGGCTGCGCTGAAAGCCGAAGCGGAGTTCGAGAAGTTTCGCGTAGCACAAGACGCGCGGCCTTCACCGGTCGAACAACACTTTGAAGAAGCGCTCAAGCAACTCGCGTCCGTCAAACCGAAAGCGAAAACGTAACTTTGGAGTGCGACGGCTCCGACGTCGCTTTCCTAGTCCTTTTCCGAGTGCTGAGAATGGGGAGAAATCCCGTGACTCTCAATCGCCCTGCTGCCGAGACGAATAGTAAAGCGACGTCGGAGCCGTCGCACTCCAAATATGAAGAAACAGAAATTGGAACTCACCTGGATTGGCAAAGAGCATCGCCCCCGACTTGAACCGCGCATCCTGCTCGAAGACCCCGACAAGTCGTACCACGCTCCGCAGCGCGTGACCGCGCACGACCTGTTTGATAACCGGCTGATCTTTGGCGACAACCTGCTGGCGCTGAAGGCGCTCGAACAGGAGTTCGCGGGCAAGATCAAGTGCATCTACATTGATCCGCCGTACAACACGGGCAGCGCGTTTACGCATTATGATGACAGTGTGGAGCATTCATTGTGGCTTTCCTTGATACGAGATCGTATGGACATTCTTCGTCGGCTGCTTACGGAGGACGGATCAATCTGGGTAAGCATTGACGACAATGAG
>JANOWX010000052.1:0-10058 GCA_031418175.1 Acidobacteriota bacterium
CCTCGCAAGCCCTCCCTCACGGTCGGGCTACTGACACGACATATTCAGCGATAGGTGATCAAAGCCGGAACGTCCAGGTGCGGCAGGGCATTGAACGAATCGAAGGCGAGCCGGTCGCGGCTAAAGGTGAATTCGGTCAACGAACAATTGCGCACGCGCCAGTTGATTTCCAGCGCTTTCGCTTCGGGCGCTTGCAATGCTGTTTGCACGGCCAGCCCGATCACGCCGCCGGAAGTGAAAACGGCGACGCGCCGCCCGTTGCCCGGTTGCGCGACGATGTGTTTGAGCGCGCCACGCACACGCTCACGAAAGGCCGCCCAAGGCTCGACGCCTTCGACTTCAAGTTCACCCCTGAGCCAGCAGGCGGTCGCCGCTTCAAACATCTTTTGAAAATAGCGATTGCGTTCGGCGCTTTGGCGGTGCTGCTGAAAGGCTTCGAACAGCGCACGAAAACCCGCGTCCTGTTCGGCCAGAGCGGGTGCAAGCTGTTGCCACAGGCCGCTGGCATCGTATTCATTCAACGCAGGCAGGCTTTGCAACGCAGGCCAGGCGCGGCTGTCCGCCGCAAAACACTCGCCGATGATTTCACCCGTGCGGCGCTGGCGCACCAACGTGCCGCAGTACGCTTCATCAAAGATAACCTCGCGCCGCAGCCAATACGCGCCGAGCGCCCGCGCTTGCTGTTCGCCGAGTTCGGTCAACCGGTCGGAGTCCTGTTCAAACGCGCGCGCCTGACCGTGACGGATGAGTGTGAGTTGTCCCATTTCTTGTTGAGTCCAGGGAAGTCTGGAGAAGTCTAGGGAAGTCTGGAGAAGTCGGAAGGAGCCCAGAGAAATCTGGGAAGTCAAAGCTCAAATTTTTCTCGACTTCCCCAGACTTCTCAAGACTTTTCAAGACTACCCCAGACTTGTTTGCAACTTGCGCATGCCGCGCAGCCAGCGGTCGTAATCGCCCGCTTTGCGTTTGATGTATTCGGCCACTTCGGGATGCGGCAGGATCAGGAACTGTTCGGACGCGAGGCCCTGCACGACGACTTCGGCAACAAAGGCCGGATCAAGGGCAGAATCGCGCAAGAAGTTCGTAATGCCGTGGAATTCGCCGCCTTCCAGCATGCGCGTGCGCACGCCTTGCGGGCAGAGGCACGAGACCTTGATGCCACGGTCGCCGTAGGTGATCGCCAGCCATTCGGCGAACGAGACCGCCGCGTGTTTGGTGACGGCGTAAGGCGCAGCGCCGATTTGCGAAAGCAGACCCGCCGCCGACGCAGTGTTGAGCAAGTAGCCTTCACCGCGTTCCAACATTTGCGGCACGACAGCGCGCGCGGCGTAAACGTGCGCCATCAGATTGATTTCCCAAATCTGCTGCCAGCCTTCATTCGATGCCTCAATGCCGCCGGGCGGGCCGCCGATGCCCGCGTTCGAGCAGAACAGGTCAATCGGGCCATAGGCAGTGTTGGCCTGTTGCACCAGGTTGATGATGTCGGATTCTTTGCTGACATCCACGGCGACGGCGAGCGCGCCGATTTCAGCCGCGAGGGCTTGCGCCTTTTCGGCCTCTAAATCAGCGACGACGACGTGCGCGCCTTCCTGGGCGAAGCGGCGGCTGAGCGCCGCGCCGATACCGTTGGCGCCGCCGGTGACGACTGCCACTTTATCTTTCAGGTTCATTCGTATTTCCTCAATTCGATTTTGGCAATCGCTTCACGATGCACTTCGTCAGGGCCGTCAGCCAGCCTGAGCGTGCGCGAGTTGGCCCAAGCGCCGGCCAGGTTGAAATCGCCGCTGACGCCGCCGCCGCCGTGGGCTTGAATCGCGCGGTCAATCACCTTGAGCGCGACGTTGGGCGCGAGCACTTTGATCATCGCGATCTCAGCCGCCGCGACTTTGTTGCCGACCGTGTCCATCATATAGGCCGCTTTCAAGGTCAGCAGGCGCGCCTGTTCAATCTCGATGCGCGAGGTAGCGATGTCGGCGCGGATCGTACCTTGTTCGGCGAGTGTTTTGCCGAAGGCGACGCGCTGTTTGACGCGCTTGCACATGGATTCAAGCGCGCGTTCGGCCACACCGATCAGGCGCATGCAATGATGAATGCGGCCCGGGCCCAGGCGGCCTTGGGCGATTTCAAAACCGCGACCTTCGCCGAGCAGCAGGTACGACGCTGGCACGCGGACGTTTTTAAACAACGTTTCGGCGTGGCCGTGCGGTGCGTGGTCGTAACCGAATACCGAGAGCATGCGTTTGATCGAGACGCCGGGCGCATCCAGCGGCACCAGGATCATGGATTGCTGTTTGTGGCGGTGCGCCGTCGGATCGGTCTTGCCCATAAAGATGGCGAGCTTACAGCGCGGATCACCCGCGCCGGATGTCCACCACTTACGGCCGTTGATGACGTATTCGTCACCATCCCTCACGATACTGGATTGGATGTTGGTCGCGTCGGATGAAGCCACTTCGGGTTCGGTCATGGCGAAGCATGAGCGAATCTCGCCTTCAAGCAGCGGTGTCAGCCATTGGCGCTTCTGCTCTTCGGTGCCGTAACGCGCCAGCACTTCCATATTGCCTGTGTCGGGGGCAGAGCAGTTGAAGACTTCGGAGGCCATCGTCGAGCGGCCCATGATTTCGCAGAGCGGGGCGTATTCCAGATTGGTTAACCCCCCGCCGTATTTGCTTTCAGGATCGGATTCGTGCGGCAGGAAGAGGTTCCAAAGCCCTTCCGCGCGGGCCTTGGGCTTGAGGTCTTCGATGATTTGAACGGGCGACCAGCGCTTGCCGTTGCGGGTGTTCTCTTCGATTTGTTCGGCGAAGAGTTGTTCATTCGGATAAATGTGCTCATCCATAAAAGCGGTGAGCTTGTTTTGCAGGTACTTGACCTTCTCGGAATACTCGAAATGCATTGCCGGGTTCCTTTCGGTTTGTATGGACGACGTAGAAATTTTGGATACAGCCTTGAGCGTGCGGCGAGTGTACCTGAATCAGCGGGGAGCGCCAAGCAAACCAATCGAAGCGGTGACGATCTTTTCTTTCCGGGCGGTTGTGCCTATATTGGCGCGCGATGCCGACAAACAAAATCTATTCCGAATACGACAGCTTTGCTTGGTTTTACAACCGCTACTGGGGCGCAGAGTTCAGCCGCCCGGCGCTGGTGATTTTCAATCTGCTGCTCTTTCCGCACTTGCCGGCGGGCTGCCGCGTCCTCGATCTGTGTTGCGGGACTGGGCAATTGGCCGCCGGGTTGTGCGAACGCGGCTATCGTGTGACGGGTTTGGATGGCTCGGCGGCGATGTTGGAAATCGCGCGTAAAAATGCGCCCGCCGCCGAGTTTGTGCGCGCGGATGCCCGGTCATTCCGCTTGCCCGGACGCTATCAGGCGGTGGTTTCGGCGTTTGATAGCTTGAACCACTTGATGAACTTGGAGGAGTTGGTGCAAGTCTTTCGCAGGGTTCATCGGGCACTCGATCAGAACGGTATTTTTCTATTCGACCTGAATATGGAAGACGAGTCGGAGCTGTTCGGTCAGACGCTGGAGATGGTAACCGATGATCACGTCTGTTTGGTGCGGGGAACTTACGACGCTGAAACGAAGCTGAAACGGTACGAGGTCACGATGTTCAGGCTGCTGGCAGGCGCGTGGCAGCGCAGCGATGTGACCTTGCGGCAAAGATACTATGACGAAGCGGATGTGTTGGTAGCGCTGGCCGAAGCAGGCTTTCGGCGGGTGAAGACTTACGATGCGCGGCGCGAATTCGGGATGACGCTGAGCGATGGCCGGATGTTTTATCTGGCGCGCAAGGGATGAGCGGGGCAGAGGTTCTTGTTCATCTACCCCGCTTAACCTTGGTCTATTTATTGAAGACTTTCACCTTTGCAATAAAGGAACCATTGTTGTCTTTGAGGTTGCCTTCGTTGACGCTCAGAAACAGCACGCCGCTATGCGTCGCAGTGAACTCTCCATTAACACCGAGAAACACGAAGTCATCGTTGTCGTCACCTACTACAGCTATCAACGCACCTGTTGGGCGATTGAGCATCAGCTTGCGGCTGTCATTCAAAGCAATGCCGTTCGGAGTAGCGCGCTGATTGTTGCCCAGGTCAACCTCGCCAGAAGCCGTTATCACGACACGTTGTCCGCGCTGTATCCTGACTTCGGTGCTGGTCCAATCCGCCGCCGCCGCAATGCTGATGGTTTTGTCAGCTAGTAAGCCCGCCGCTTCACCAGCAGCCGGTGTGGCGATTTCGGTTGGGTTAGTAACAGGTGGTTTGGCTGTTAGGACAGCTTCTTTCGCTTCGGCACTGAGCGCGGGATCAGGGCGCACAATGGGTTGCTGCTGCGGTTGCGGTTCGAAGCGCGGTTTTTCGCTGCGCGGCGGATTGGCTTCGGTGCCAACCGGATTCGCCAGCGCGCGCGGGGCACCCGTATCGCTGGGATCAAATTCGACACTCTCAATCTCGTCAACCGGGATTACGTGTTGCGAAGAAGACGAGCCAACATAGATGGTGATGGTGAACTTGCGCTGACTGTAGCCGGTCACCTTACCTTTATAAACGCTGCCATCTTTCATTTTTATCGTATCGGCAAAGACAGCCGTCGTGAACAAAGCCAGTATGACAGCCAGGGAACTCGACCAAACACTCAGACGGAACGGGGTACTTTTTATTTTCACTTTTGCCTCCAACTGGAGAATTGGGCCAATGATGTCAAGTTGTTCAGGGGGGAACGCGCGGCAGCTTAGCACAAAACATTCAGTATTTGCAGCCGCATGCTGAGGTACCTCGGCAGTTTAGGGGCTTGGGGAAAAGTTGAGGTGCGAAAGTAAAGCGGCTTGACTCACCTTACTTTGGCCGAATATACTCGCCGCGTCTTGATGGCATAGGCTTCCTGTTTATGCTGTTTTATTCAGAGAATTCAGAGTTGAGTTGGCTATCATTTTTTCAGATTTGCCAAAAACCGATGGCTGTGGCGATTGAGTGTTGTCGGTGACCTGTGTGCGTTGGGAGCGCGCGGGGTTATGGCTGATGACTTACCTCCCTCCTTCTCCTGCTTGATTCCCACGATGTGAAATTGTCGCATCGTGGGATTTTTTTGCCTGCCAGTTGGAGGTGGTCACTTTCCTACCGCAAAAGAAAAGGCCCGCTATCTGCGGGCCTTTCGATTATCGCGTATGAGGTAAACAGTCTTAAAGCTTTGGGGGTCCTTCAGGCTTCTTGGCTGGCTGATCCTTTTCACCGTTATTCACTTCATCCTTGGGCGCGCGGTAACCATCACGTGTGCGAACGGCCCACTCCGTCGAGCCAACGCTTACGGTGATGGAGCGGTATTTGCCATCCCGCTGATCGTTCGATGAGATATAGCCCAAGGTGTAAAGATTGCGCAGTTCATTGCCAATCAAGGCAAACTGGTAACTCGTGTTTTCAATGCTGTCAGCACGCAGATGACGCGCGCCTGAAATCATTGTTAGCAAGCGCAAGTAGTCATTGGCGATTAAGTATTTATCTTTTTGAGGCGCTGTGTTTTGGCTATTGATCACGTTCGACTGTGGTTCGCTGAAAGAAGACTGCACGCTAATGGGCGTGCTAAATTGCTGCGGAAGGGGTTTCACCGTAAAGCCAGGAGCCTTATCGCGCTCGAATTTCGGTGCAAAAAATGAGTTGCCGTTATTCGGTAAAAAGATCGGGCGCATAATGGGCGCGCCTTCATTGCGGGTCTCGTACTGTATAGCGTAACTGATGATACCGGAGCCGGCAATCAAATCAATTGTGCTGTCAAACGTTGCCTGTTTACTGGCGGTGTCTACGCCATCGGTCAACACGACAATCGCTTTGCGCCCTTGTACAGAGGCGAGCTTCTCAGTCACGGCGAAATGAATGGCGTCGTAAAGACGTGTCGAATAGCCTGTCCTGGCGGCTTTGATGGCTTTTTTGAGCGTGTTGACATCGCCGGTAAAATCGCTGATGACGTTGATCTTGTCATCGAAGGTCAAAACCATCACACGGTCGCGCGGCTGCAATTGTTTAATGAAGTTTTCGGCGGCTTTCTGAATCGTGCTCAACTTGCGTACCGTACTGCGGCTGGTGT
This sequence comes from Acidobacteriota bacterium, assembly GCA_031418175.1. GTDB lineage: Bacteria > Acidobacteriota > Blastocatellia > RBC074 > RBC074 > JACPYM01. The sequence goes on from JANOWX010000052.1 coordinate 6,073, forward strand.
CAATCAGCAGAACTACGCTGAAGGGTGACTCAGACGCCGAAAAGTCATCTACTTTTTGCTCTTTGCCATCCTCTCTTACGCTAAAGTTGCTTTTGCCAAGACCCGTGACGAGCCGGCCATAGCGGTCAGTCACAATGGCAGGCACTGAGACGTAAGCCGAAGAAATTTTGATGATCGGGTCCTGTTTCTGCTGTTCTTGCGCTTGCGTAGGGTTTTGGGTTTGCGTCTGACTAAAAGCCAAACCTGTATACGCCACCGCGCAGAGGGCAAAGAGAAAAACTTTTGAGCAATGATTTCGCATACTTCCCGCCAAAAAATGTGAATGGTTAATAAAGCGAGGTGAGTTTACTTTACACTTTGCCCGGACGCAAAAGCGCAAGGCCAATACTTCAACTTCAACGGCCCTGGCAGAACGATTCACCACGAGCTATGAGCAGGTTTGGTTGTTCGCGCTGGTTGAACGTAGACAGGCTAACCCCTTGCGTGTAGGGGGAAATCAAGGCAGGGGAAAAGTAGCGATCAATTCGCAGTCCTGGCGGCTGCTTCGGCGGCGCGGGCGTTTTGCACTACCTGAGTTTCCAGGTCGCGTTTGATGGCGTCGAGAATGCCGTTGATGAATTGTGTGGCTTCGTGCGTTGAGAAGCGGCGGGCGATTTCCAAGGCTTCGTTGATCGCCACCGTTTTGGGAGTGCTGGCTTGATGTAGGAATTCGTAAACAGCCAGACGCAGCAAATTGCGGTCAACTACGGCCATGCGCGAGATGCGCCAGTGTTCCGTGCGCAACCGTATCCGTTCGTCAATCTCTTCGAGATTTGCGATTGCACCTACGGCCAGTTCATTGGCGAACTCTTTTACGTCATCGCCTGCTTCGGCCATCTCCCCCCAGAAAGTTTCGATCAACTCGTCAACCGAAGGCCGCGCAATGTCGTAAGCGAACAGCATTTGCAGCGCGCATTCACGCGCTCTACGCCTAGCACCCATAATAGTTTTCAATTTACCGCCATCTAGTGTTTTCAGGTTCGAGGGTTGTGACGTCGAGTCTGGGGGAAAAACAAGGCTTGGCCGTTGGCGAGAGGGGCGCAAGCTTTGGCGACTGTGTTTCACAACTCTTTCAGCAGGTTTGCCATCTCGACAGCCGTCATGGCCGCCTCAAAACCTTTGTTGCCTGCCTTCACACCGGCCCGGTTGATTGCCTGTTCAACCGTATCGGCTGTGATGATGCCATATGCGATGGGAATGCCCGTTGACAATGATGCCGACGCAATCCCTTTGGTCACTTCCGCCGCGATGTGCTCGAAATGAGGCGTCTCGCCGCGAATCACTGCGCCCACGCAAATGATCGCATCATACCGCCCGCTGGTCGCCAACTTCTTGGCCGCTAGTGGGATTTCAAAAGAACCGGGAACCCGAACCAAGGTGAGCTGTTTTGCGTTTGCGCCTAACCGAAGTAGCGCGTCTTGCGCTCCACCAATCAGACGGCTGACGATCAAATCGTTCCAGCGGCTTGCCACAATCGCGAAGCGCAATCCATCAGCTTTCAAAACGCCTTCCAACACGGAAGGCTGCAGCACTTGATTCAATGGTTCATTCGTACTCATTCGCGCGGAAGTATAGTGAGCCCTGTGGATGAGGTCAAGAATGCGTTAGGTTGCTTGTGGGCTGAAACTTTCCGGGCAGAAAAACTTGGCTGAGCTTGGCGCGTATTCGACCTGACATCAGCCCTGTTTTTCTTGCGCCAACAACACTCGCTTGCGTTCGATGCCCCAGCGATAACCGCTTAGCTCGCCATTCTCACGAATCACACGATGGCAGGGCGTCACCAGCGCCGCCGGATTGGTGGCGCAAGCGTGCGCAACGGCGCGCGTGGCCGAGGGCTGCTCGATGCGACGCGCCAGTTCGCTGTAAGAAACCGTTTGCCCATACGGGATGCGGCGCAACTCTTCCCAGACGCGTTTCTGAAACGCCGTGCCGCGCACATCGAGCGGCAAGTCGGGATGGGGCAACTGCCCATTCAAATGCGCGAGCAAGGCCGCAACCTGCTGTTGTAAGACAGTCTCATTGGCTGTGATGTCGGATTGTGGAAACTCCGCCGCCAAGTCGCTCAGCAATTGCTCTGGCGTATCGCCCAGTGTGACCGCGCAGATGCCTTTTAAAGTCGCCGCTACCAGCAGCCAGCCCAGCGGTGATTCAGCGATTGTGTAATTGATCTGCATTCCTTTGCCTCCTTTGCGATAGACCGCCGGGGTCATGCCCAATTGCTCAGCAGCCTTTTCATACAATCGGCTGCTCGAACCGTAACCGGCTTCATACGTCGCCGCGCTCACGCTCTCGCCCGCTTTCAACCGTTCTTTGAAGCGTGCGGTGCGGCGCGCCTCAGCGTATTGGTGCGGCGTGATGCCCATCAATTTTTTGAAGAGCCGTTGCAAATGAAACCGGCTGACCGCCAGTTCCTCACCGAGTTCGGCCAAATCCGGCGTATCTGCCGCTGCAGCTTCCAGCAAGTGGCAGACGCTGCGCACCAACTCCGCCTGCGGGTCGCGCAATTCCACCGTGTCCGGTTTACAGCGTTTGCAAGCGCGCAAGCCCGCCGCCCGCGCCGCTTCGGGCAAGGCATAGAAGCTGACGTTCTCGCGCTTCGGCTGCCGTGAGGCGCACGAGGGACGGCAGTAAACGCCAGTGGTGTGTACGCCGTAATAAAACAGCCCGTCGCATTGCGCCGCGCGCGTTTGCACGGCCTGCCAACAGTGCGTTTCGTCCAATGCCGGTATGGTTGGTTGTGTTATTTGTGTGCCCATCGCAATTGCTCCTTTCTGAATTGACGGAGCGGATGTTCGCACAAGGCAGGAAGCCGATCTATCCGATTGTTGCGCGGCAATTCCCCTGGGAACGCTGAACCCCAGTTCGGCGTTCCCAGCTTATGGCCAGCTTATGGATTGACCGTTTCGCTTTTCGTTTCAGAACGTGCGCTCTCATTGCCCGCCGCATCCACTGCCGTGATTTGATAGAAGTAGCGTTTGCCCACTTGCACGCGGTCGTCGCGGAAGGTGGTCGGCGCATGCAGCCGTGCATTCAGCTTGATCCACTTTTCGGCGGGGGCTGCCTCATCTTCGCTGCGATAGATGTTGTAGCCGGCCAAATCGGCTTCGGAATTGGAAGGCCAGAAGAGCGAGACCTGGGCGTTGATGGAAGCGATGGTGATCGAAGTCGGCGCCGTGGGCGCAAAGGTGTCTTTGGGCGTGAAGACCAACGCCTCGCTGGCATTGCCTTCGATGGTTTCATTCAGCTTGGTATTGCTGGGCGCGGGAAGTTGCGCCGACAGGCTGCGCACAAAATATTCGTAGGTCACGCCGAATTGAAAAGCCTTATCCACGAAACGCGTGACGGTGAGCGGCTGGGCATTGAGCTTCACCACGTTGTCGCCATTTTTGCGATACAAGTTATAACCGGCGATGTTGGCCGGGCGCGTGCCGTTCTCGTTCGTTTCTGGTGGTGACCACGTGATGACGATTTCGGTTTGGGTAAGTGCGGACGTTGGGCGCGCCGGCGCGGCGGCCAATTCGGTCAGCGGGGTGATGGTGGCGTAGTTGGAAAAGTCAGCCCCGCGCCCATCGCGGTTGAACAAACGCACGGCGTAACGATAGCGCAGACCTTTCGCTTGCTGCCGCAAATCGAGCGGGTCTTGGTGCGTGATCGTGCTTGAGCCAGGTTTTACCTGTTCGCCGGGAATCGTGCTGATGACGGTGGCGCGCGCGGCAAATTCCTCTTCGGTCAACCCGGGCGGCGCGCTTTCCGGTTCGATCAGGCGGAAGATGTCAACGCGCTCCAACCGCTCAGCGCGCGGCGGTCGCACGAGCGGGAAGCTCAAGATCAACCGCGAGCCTTGTTGCGTCACGTTCAATTCGTTGACGATCAAGGGCGCGCGCGGGATCGGCGGCAACGGTTCGCCGATTTTGCCGCAACCGCTTAGCGCCGAAAGCAAAAGGCAA
>JANOWX010000053.1:0-7906 GCA_031418175.1 Acidobacteriota bacterium
AACCCTGAATGTCGAGGCCTTCGTGCTTGAAGGAAAATTCGCGTGGCGTTACTGGTTTAAAAGTGCCAAGCCAGGCTTGATGAAGCTTCGTCACCGGTTCGAATTTGCCAGCAGTGCGTGTCGCGTAAACTTCAGTGGGATGGGTTGGATCGCTAATCGTCAGCGCCAGGGACCCGTCACTAGCAATCGAAAAACCGCTGATCTGTGCCTCGTAATCAAACAACTGTCGGACAGAGCCAAGCCGTGTCGCCTGATACAACAACGTCTTGCCGTGATCGCTGGCGGTGAACAAAACGAAATTTCCATCGTGCGACCAGCGAATCGAAAAGGCGCGCCGGTCTTGTTCTTTGTTCAGTTCGCGCGCTTCCCCGCCCAGCGTTGGAATCAGAAAGACGTGCGTGTCTTCGGCAACGCTATCAATCGTCGTGACCTCACGTTTGGTACCCGTGAAGGCAATGTCCTTACCATCTGGTGAGAAGAACGGCGTCCATTCACAGCCTTTGGTTCGCGTGAGTTGGCGCAGTTGCCGCGTGGTGACGTTGACGGTGAAGAGATCGGTGTTGTTGAGTTTGTCCGGTTCGGCCTCACGGTTCGATACGAATGCAATCTCGTCCCCTTTGGGCGACCAATTGATCGAATGTTCATAGGCGTTGCCGAAAGTAATCTGCTGAAGCTGCCCATTGGACAAGTCGGCGATAAAGATATGCGATTGCAATGCGTCGGAGAAAGCCGTCCGCGATTTGTATTGCAACCGTGAGATGACGCGCGGGTCGTCAGCCAATTTGCTCAAAAACCCAACGATGTCCGGTGCTATTGTTTCGGCATCGTTGACAGAAGTATTGGCTGAAAGCGGAGCGACCTGACCTTGTAAGCGCAAAATCATCTCACGTACTTCAGCCGGTAACTTTTCGATCTCTTCGCGGGTCAGCGGGCGGCGTACCTGTTCTGGGATGTTGCTGAAATCCGCGCTGGCTTTGCCCTTCCCTGCCCCGCTGCCAATGGGCCGCGCCGCGTCTGCCAAGACTTCAGGCGACGACAGAAATGCAATCCTTTTGCTATCGGGCGCCCAAGTGAAAGTCTCGCCCGCATGTGTGAGGTAGAAATTTGTTCGGAAGGAGTGGGCAACTAAGACCGGTTCTTCACCGCTTAGCGATACGACCCAAAGTCCATTCCGGCTGTCGCGTTCTGAATAAAACGCAATCCGTTTCCCGTCAGGTGACCAACGTGGCGTTGATTCGTTGGCTTCGTCTTTTGTCAGCCGACGCACTTCCCCGCCTTGCGTCGGTACAAGCCATACACGCGAAATTGAGCGCGCCCGATCCGGCACGGTTTCGCCGACAGTGAACGCGATCATTTTTCCGTCAGGTGAAATCTGCGCATCCGACACATCCTTTAAGCCGATCAAATCGGCGATCTGCAATCCGCGCGGCGGTTGCGCGAGTGCCGCGCAACAATTGAGCAGCAGCAAAATGAAAAGTGTCAGGAGTTTTGAGTGAAGCACTTCCCTTCCCTCCTTGCCTTCAATTACTTTCGAGCACCACGAAAGCAATGGCTTGTTGGTTGCCGTGCGTAAGCGAGACGTGGGCGCGTGCGATGTTGAGTTGTTTCGCCAACTCAGCCGCACGTCCGTGAAATTCAAGCTGTGGCGCGCCTTCTGTTGATGCTATGATTTCGACTTCGTGCCAGGCCAGCGCCGTCACTGGTGTAGCGGCGCCGAAAGCTTTGCGAGCCGCTTCCTTCGCGGCAAAACGTGTGGCATAACGTTCACTCTTGCGCGCTGTTTGTTCGCAATAAGCGATTTCCTGTGCGGTGAAAATGCGCCGCCGCAAACGGTCACCGTGCGGTTGCGCAAAGGCAATTTCCAGACGTTCGATTTCGATGATGTCTACGCCTATCCCGACGACCATACCGGCTTTTGAAAGGTTGAACACGTTGCGTGATTTTGTTTTCCGCGAGCGCGGGTCAATCAAGTTGCTTGTTTGCGAGCCGTTGGAGCGCGCTGGTTTCACGAATGCCTTTAGCACCAGACTTGGCGGTGTCAGTTCCCTGCCCGCAGCGGCCTTGAGCCTGGGCAATTTTCGCCAGGATGCGCGCGCGAACGTTTTGGAAAATCGCCGCCGTTTTCAAACTGCGCTCAACGCTACCGATTGGACACTCGTCACCGCGCATCAAATACATTCCGCTGATGTCCGTTTAATTCGTGACACCGAAGCTGCCCACGCTGACTCGACGGCCTGCGATGCGCTCACCGCGAATCTGCCGCGCACGTTGTTGGCAGTGCAAACTGCCGATTGCATGCCTGTATTATTGATTGATGAACGTTCACGGGCCTTTGCAGCGATTCACGCAGGTTGGCGTGGCACGCGCGCGCGCATCGTCGCACGAACGCTTGAACGCATGCAACTGAGCTTTGATACACGGCCCCGCGACGTGCTGGCCGCCTTTGGGCCAGCGATTGGCCCTTGTTGTTTTGAGATCGGCCCGGAAGTGATTGAGCAATTCGAAGCGGAGTTTAGCAATGCCAGCGCCGCCATCAGTAATCGTCAAACGACTGGGAAGGCGCATCTGAACTTGAGCCACATCAATCGGCAAATTTTGCTGGAAACTGGCGTGCGGGCGGAAAGTATTTTCGATTGCGATTTGTGCACGTCTTGTCACACCGAACTGTTTTTCAGTTATCGCCGTGAACGGGGCGCCGAGCAACCCATCGGCCGTTTGATGGGCGTGGTGGGCAGGGAAGTCTGAGGTTTGAGCCTGAGGTATGAGAATGATTGAGACGAAAGAAATGAAAGCATGGTTGATGGCCGCCGCGCTTTGCGTGTTCGTGGCTTTGCCTGCGATTGCGCAGCAGTCGGCAACCAGTCCAAAGACCGAGCCAGGGCAGGGAACTGACAGTGAGGAAGATTTGCGCCGCGCCATCGAATCGTCTTCGGGCAGTCCGACCGAGTTCATGAAAAACCTCGAGGCCTATTTGCAGAAATACCCGCAAAGCGCACGGCGGGCCGAGATTGATCGTGAACTCTACAAAACTGCCGTTGAGCAACGCGACCGCAATCGCACGATCACCTATGCCGAACGCTTGCTAGTCAGCAGCGGGCGCGATGTTGACGTCCTGACCTCGCTCGTCGCAACGCTGCGCGAACGGCGCGGGGCAGGGGACTTGCAAAAGGCACTTGGCTACGCCGAGCAATTGGTCAAAGAGATCGAAACGCTCATCAATCAAGGCGCCCGTCCGCGCCGCTTGAGCCAGGCGCAGTGGAATGAGCGCAAAGATAAAGGCCTCGGCGCGGTCTTATTGCTGCGCGGCAAAGTCCAAGCCGATTTGAACAATGACTCTGCCGCGCAAAGTGATTTACAAAAAAGTTTCAAATTGGCCAAATTAGGCGGCGCGGCCCTAACGCTGGGCGAGTTGGCGGAGAAGAAAAAAGCCACGGACGAAGCGATTGATTATTACGTCCAGGCCTTTGTCATCGCGCTCGTGACGGACGAAGAGTTGGAGCGCAAAACATTGCGCGTCAGGCTGGGGCAGCTTTACGCCGTCAAGCACGGTTCTGAAATTGGCTTGGGCGACCGTTTGCTGAAGACCTACGACACCTATACCAAGGAAAGGGAAGAGCACTATGCCAAGATCGAAGGCCCCGCGCCCAATGTCGGCGCGACTGACCCGTTGACTTATAAGCTGACCAAACTGGAAGGCGGGCAAATTAAGCTCAGCGATTTTCAGGGTAAAGTCGTCGTCGTGAATTTCTGGGCGACCTGGTGCGGCCCTTGTTTGACTGAAATGCCGCTGCTGGAAAAGACCATGGCCAAGTATCAGCAGGACAGGGAAGTGGTTTTCCTCGCGCTCAGCACGGACGAAGAACACGACGATGTTGCGCCCTTTATCAAACAGCACAAGTTCAAATTGCCGATTGCTTTCGCTGATGGTTTAGACGCGGCCTTTCGCATCAGTTCGATTCCCACGACGATCATTTTCAATCGCAGCGGGGAAGTCTCATTTCGGCAAGCTGGTTTCAATCCGCGGGAAGATTTTGTGGCGAAGCTTAGTGAGAAAATCGAAGCCGCAAAAAAGTAGTGAGGGGAAAGAGAATTTGACAGGGCAGGGAAGGCAAGGCAAGTTCGGTGAATTGTGTTTTGTTGATTCGTAAGGGGTAGCCTCAGATCATATGTTGAAACCGTTCATACCTATTGAGTGTTAGCAACGATCAAACACTCCAAAAAGCAATGAAGGGTGTTGATCAACACCCTTCATTGCTTTTTGACATCTTACTCCGTTGCTCAACAGAGCTAGAAGTTGTATCGGAGGAAGAACTGCATAAAGCGCGGGCTTCCCTGAATAGCTGTATAACGACTCCAGTTTACAGGCGGCACATTGGGAGTCTGATTGGGGAACGCGTTGAGCGGAATGCCATAACCACTGCGGGTGGTATCAAAGGCGCCCATTGCCTGATAGTTGAAGAGGTTGAAAACCTCCCAACGAAGTTGCAGGCCATGTCCTTCACTCCACGGCATCTTGAACGTCTTGCCCAAGCCAATATCGGTGCTCACGACGCCGACATTGCGGAAAGTGTTTCGTTCACCCGTTTCACCCGGTCGGGCGTTGCGGAAACTTTGGAATGCTTGTGTCGTGTTGCAACCGAAAAGCGCACCACCGCGTGTCGGGCAAACGTCAACCTCCCTGATTCGCGTGGAATTGCTCTGCACATTCCAGTTGGTTGCCCAACGCGCGTCATCGTAAGGGGATGAAACGGGAAGACCGGAGTTATAGCGGACAATGCCGGAGAACTGCCAGCCACCCAGCAGGCTGTCCGCTACCCTACCACTCTTTCCGAGTAACCAGCGTCCCTTCCCAATCGGAAGTTGCCAGACAAAGTTGGAGTTGATGATGTGACGCACATCAAAATCAGAGAAAGAATAGTTATCTCGCTGGCGAAATGGATTCAGGATGTTAACCCCAGTGGTGCTGGCGGTCTGTAGACCCGAAGCATCATCTTTGGAATTGGAAAGTGTGTAGTTGAAGTCCATCGTCAGAGAGGTTTTGTATCTTTGACGAACCGAAAAGGTGAACGCGTTGTAATCAGAATTCCCAATCGAACTCCAGGCCCCCAGTGTGCCCCATTGCGGCTGGTAGTAGGCATGGCAGGCCGCACTGAAGTTTGGGTTCGGAGGATTGCAAGCTGCATTACTTAGCGTTGAAATGTCAAACAAAGTGCTGGTCCAGTCATTGCCATAATTGTACCCGCTATCACCGCCTAATGATGCAGGGACACTTAAAGCATAGACAGCCTGTGTTTGGTTATAAGCAGGATTCAAACCAAGTAAGCTCGCCAGATTTGCGGGGAACAAATTGGCGAAGTATGGAATCTGGGCAATGCTCGACACTGAGCGGCCAGTGGACCTGAACGTTTCAAGCATCCCGCCTGCGGTGTACCAGTCCAGACCGGACACGGTGTCTCTCAAATTGTTGATCGACATAATGTCGCGCGTAGCCAGCAGCTTGTTCGCGTTACGTCCGATGTAAGAAAGCTGAACAATGGTTCCAGACCGAAGTTCGCGCTCAAAAGTAAAACTGTAGTTGTAATGAATCGGCGCCCGTATCGAATCGTCCAGGCTGGTCTCAATATTGCCCGGGAACGCGCGCGTCCGCGGTGTGCGCGGGAACGTGATGTTGCCCGGCACCGTCACACCTGGCAGACCACGAACCGCTTGCCCATAGCCTGTAAACAGCGGCCCCGGATTAGTGGTCAGATTGTAGGTGTTGGCGGCCGTGACAGTTTGCGAGGAAAAGCCCACCGTATTGTTCAGGTCAAAGTTCACGGCAAGTTGCTGCCCATAGTAATCATTGAACATGGCAAACCCGCCGCGAAAGACAGATTTGCCCTGATCGCCAAACAGCTTATGCAACAGCCCGGATTTGAAATCCGGTGACCATGAAGCCGAAACGCGCGGCTGGAAATTGTTCTTGTCAAACTGATAGGCGCCGCTTTTGCCATTGGCCTTGCCTGATAGATCAAGCGAGATGAGTTCGTTGTAGGGCTTGCCTGCGTTCCAACCAGCGATTCTTCGCTCGAAGTATTCACCCAGACCGATGTTCGGCTTCACTTCAAATCCGAACTTCTCATAGACAGGTGTGCTGATGCCGTAGCGCAACCCAAAGGTAACGGTCAGGTTTGGCCGAATCCTCCAGGAATCTTGCGCATACACATCGTACTCTTCCGTAGCGAACGTGCGAACGGAAGGCGATCCTGCAGTTGTGAGAGAGCCGTCTTTATTGAAAATGAAATTACCCGCAAACTGGCTGTAGCGGCCAACCAAAGCGGTCACGGCATTTTGCACAGGGGTAATATCGCTGCCAGCGATATTGAATCCTGCGGCGAGAATCGGCGAGGTAATGGACGTTCCACCACCAGGATAGAAGGACGGATTCGTAGATGCATTGTCGAAAGAATTAGCGAAAGACGCACGCTGGTTCCGAATCAACCGGATATTCGTTCCAAATTGGAGGGTGTGCGTGCCCTTCGTCCATGACAAGTCATCCGTGAAATTATCCACTGGCGTAACACGGCTCAAAGTGCGCGAATACAGGAACGGACTGAAAATGAAACGGAAGGAGATTGCGTTCGCGCTTGAATCTCCCTGATTGCTGAATGAATCCCGCGTGCGCCCATAGCGGAAATTGTTCACTAGACTATTTGTGATCGTCCAGTTATATCCCGCAACAATCCCCGTCGGGTGAGTCCACGTGGTAGGCTGCGGCGTGTCCGGGAAATTCTGGACGGTGCCGAGGTTATCGTGAATGTAATTAGCTCTGGTAAAAACCTGATGTTTGTCCGTGAGGTTGAAATCAAGCTTCGCAACGTGCGAATTACGATATTCGGTAACCGGGGCGTTAAATCTGAACCCGGCAGTATTCAACAATCTGCCCGGCGCGCTGTCACCCGCATTGAAATCGTTGGCTGGATACTTTGTGGCAGCCGCAGCCAATGCTGCAATCGCCGCCGGGTTCGTTCCCGCATTCGGGAAAACGGTTCTGATTTGTGCTGCCGTGAGTTGCGAAATCGTGCCTGTGGTTGCATCGCGATAGCGAACGATTCCTTGCCCCAAGGTGGCCAAGGGAACAGTGCGAGTAATGGGTTCGCCTCTTTTTTCCCGCAAGCCTTCATAGCTGTAGAAGAAGAACGCGCGATTTTCAACAATCGGACCGCCAACCGCTCCGCCAAAGAAATGTCTTCTTCGAGCTGGTCTTGGAACGGATGTACCATCAGGGCGTATGGTACGATTATTGAAGAAATTGTTGGCGTCAAAGAAGTCGTTGCGGCCTCCGTAAAAAAGCGCGCCGTGAAAATCGTTTGTTCCGCCTTTGGTGATGAGCGAGATTTGCGCACCGGAGGAACGCCCTTGATTGGCATTGGCATTGGAAGTGGTGACGCGGAACTCATCAATTGCCTCTGCGTTCAGCCGCAAAACCGGCGCATCAAGCGCGTTCGTTTGCGCATTATTGATGTCAACCCCATCCAGCGTGATGTTCGATTGATCGCTGCGCGCTCCGGCCACATAGCCTTCCTTTGTCACGCCCGCTTGCAAGGTGAGCAGCGATGCGGGATTACGGTCTGCAATTGGCAGTTGGATGATTTGCTGGTTGGTGATCACGGTTCCGAGCGAAGCGTCCTGCGTGTTCACCGTTACTTCACCAGCACTGGAAACCGTAACGACTTCCGTCAGCAGCCCCACTTCAAGTGTGACGTCGAATGTCGAGGCGGTGTCAACCAATGTTTTCACATCGGTTGAGACCGACTTTTTGAAGCCCTTTGCCTCGACCTCAAGCACGTAGACATTGGGCGGTATGGTGGTGAAGACGTACGCCCCGTTGTTGTCGGTTGTCGAGGCGCGGCTGAAGTTCTTTGCT
>JANOWX010000054.1:0-2034 GCA_031418175.1 Acidobacteriota bacterium
ATCGAGATGTCGTTTGGCGAGAAAGCAGAGGTGCGTTTCCAGTTCACGCAAGGTCAGGTTGTCACAGCCTTCGGCGACGAGCGCGCGCACGAGCGCGATGGATTCGCGCAAGCCGGGTTTATCCATCAACCCCGGCAAGCCGCGCATCGCATTGATGAGCTTGATCGTTTTGACCAATAGCTGCGCACTGGCGTTAGGGCAACGCGCTTGCAGGATGCGCGCTTCTTCGTAAGGTTGGGGCGGCGCAAGCCAGCTATACAAACAGCGCGAACGCAGTGGCGACGAAAGGTCGTGGCGTTGATCGTTGGAAAGCAGAATGACTACGGGCCAGTGGGCTTGTTCGCGTACTCCGATTTCGCCGTAACGCGGCACATGCGCATAACCGCGCGCGAAAAGTTGCAAGAGCATGTCTTCCAGCTTCTCGCTCACCTTGTCGAATTCATCGCAGATCAAAATCGGCACGGCGTCGGATTGCGCGGCGTGTTCATAAGCGGCGAGGGCTTCGCCCAGCACGAGAAATTCGCGCGACCATTGATCGGCGCGGGCTTCGTTGAGGTTCATGCCGAGCGCAACGGATTGCCGCACGAATTGCGTCTGGCCTTCACGATCCCAATCAAACAGCACGTCAGCGATAGTCAGCCCTTCCATCCCTTGCAAGTAATAAACGGGCAGGTTGCAGGCAGCGGCGAGGGCTTCGGCCAGCGCTGTTTTGCCGCCGCCTTTCGGCCCCTCGATTAACCACGGCAAACAGTTGTTGAGTACGTGCGCCAAGTCGCGCAACAAGCCCGACTGAATGACGTACCCCGTCGAACGCAACAAATCGGCGAGCGCCTGTTCATAGCCTTCAGCGAGCAAGGCGCGCGGATTGATCGTCGGTAAGGCAGGATTGTACGGTTGCATTGATTCACCTCGCTTTGACAGGCTCTAACTCTTTCAGGACGGATTCGGCTACGCGACGCAGAGGCGGCGACATGCGCGGCAGGGCGGCGCGCATCTCTTCGGGTTTGGCGTCGGCTAACAGTGTTGCCAATTCTGCGTCAGAGATGTCGTTGGTTGATTCGGCGACGTTGTTACGTTCGGCGAGATAGGTGTCGCCATTGCTTTCTTTCGGCAAACCCGTCACCAGCACAAAGCCGACTGTGCCCGCCGCGACTTCCACAAAGCTCTGTTGCCCTTGCGACTGCGCGGCGTCAGCGCCATTGGCGGAGCGATAAGTGCCATACGGGTCAGCCGTCACGATGACAGAAGAGTTTTGGCGACCTAACACGCCGGTCAAAATCTGCGTGCCGGATTGCGCTGCGCGATCAAGCACCTTGCCCCAAATGGATGACACACGCCGCCGCTTGCCGGGCAAGCCTGCGCCGCCATCATTGCCGAGCAATTCGCCCGTGAGCGGAACGAAGCGTTTGCTCTCAGGCTCGATAAATCCTTTGAGTTGGATGAAGGCGCGATCAAGTTGCGCGCCTTGCAAATTGCCGACGAAGACCGTGCCGCGTTTGAGCGTATGGCTTTCGGTTTGAATGTCGCGCGTGAGTTCGAGGCGCACGAGCGTGTTGGGCCGCAAGGTGTAAAGCATTCCGAGCATGCGTATGGGCAGCATTGCGCCAAAGGCAGGCGCGGCGATGGCGCGGCGCAAGGTCGGCGCAGATTCATCTTGGTTCGCAATCGCCGTTGAAGATGGGTTGTTCGCCGCTGGCTCTGCTTTGGGCAGCGAAGTGAAGACGATGGAGGCACCGACTTTGGGTTTGGCTGTGGGCGCGACAGCTTGCGTATTGCCATCAGCGTTCGCATTGACTGATGAATTGTTTGTAGCAGCGCGCGGCGCATTCGTCGTCGCATAAACATCGGGCGGCGGCGCAACGGTTTGTGCGATTCCGTCACGAGTATTGGTTGCAGTCATACGTTCGGCCACTGGTGCTGGAGTCACTGCCACTCCTGCCATCGCCAGCGTAGGCGCTTGGCCTGTGCCGATGTTGCTCGCTGTGCCATTCGTGTCAGCCACAGGTTTTGTTAGCGAGCCTTTGAGCGAATCGT
>JANOWX010000055.1:0-6220 GCA_031418175.1 Acidobacteriota bacterium
GAAGCTGGCCCAGAAAGAGGGCGAACGCCGGTCAGGCCGTCGCAGCATTTTCAATTGCGCCGCGCGGAGGGCTGCGCTGCGTCCCGCGCCCTGCCTGAGGTTGGTGTAAAACGAGGTCATCAGTTCGCGCGTCGCTTGATCGCTCACCGGCCACAGGCTCATCACCAGCGTTTCGGCTCCGGCCAAAGTAAAAGCGCGACGCAAACCATAGACGCCTTCGCCATTGCGAATTTCACCCAGTCCCGTATCGCAGGCCGAGAGCGTGACGAGTCGCGTACCCCATAGATTCAATCCGGCGGCTTCGAGCGCGGTGAGAATGCCGTCTTCGCCCGTCGCCGGGCTGGTGGTTGGCTGCGAGCGCAAATTGGCTTGCGCCAGCGCCAGACCGGAACGCAAAAGTGGATTCACTTTGTCGGTTGGTTGCTGCGCGGTGTCGGCGAGAAAGAATCCATGCGTAGCGATGTGCAACAAACGCGGCGCATTCACTTGTTTGAGCGCGGCTTCGGTTGCCGCTGCGCCGGTCAGCAGCGTGGCATCACTGAAAAGTGCCTTGATCGCGCGCGCCTCTTGCGCCGTGCCGAAAAGCGGCGCGAAATAAACTTCGTTCAACGCGTTGCCGGTGGTGACGCTGCGGCGACGTGGCAGCCGCCCAGCTTGGGCAATCGTCTGGGCTGGGAGATTGGCGAGCGCGCCCGGTTCGCCAAACAGCGGATCGGCAATGACCAACGGCGGTGTCTGGCTCGCACGCGCTGCTTGCAAGCGCAACAAATCACGCCCGCTGGTCAGATAGCTGATAGCAAGGCGTTCAACCAAAAAGCGGCCAGGCGCTTCTGGCAAGGCTTCAAACGGAATCAGGTTGAGCGCACCGTCGGGCGAAATCAGCAGGTGTTCGACGCCTGCCAGCAACGGTTGCAATGGTTGCAGTAAGCGCGCACTAACGGCGCGTCCAGCTTTAGTCAGGTCAGGGCGTTTGGGGTCGCGCAAGGTTGCACGCCAAGCACTGATGGCAGTTTCAAGTGAGGCGGCGTCACCCAATTCGCGCCACGTCACTGCGCCCGTCGGACGAATCACGTAAACCGCATAACGCGGCGCGCCGTATTGCTCGCCCGACGTAGCCGCTTTGGGATCAAACGGACGATAGACCGCGAATTCGAGCAACGCCGCGTTGGCGGGAATGGCGCGTTGCATCTCGGCCAACGTGACGGCGCGGGCGGGTTGAAACGAACCGGCACTCAAGCGGCTGAGTTCGTTTTCTAACTGGTCGCGCTGTTGGGTGAGCGCATCGAGTTGCTGTTGATATTCGGCGGCGCTGGCGCGGGGGCCATCGAGCACGAGGCGCGCGAGTTGTGCGGTGACACCCTGCCACTGTTCAAGGGTTTTCTGTCCTGCCGCATCAATGCGGCGACGTAAGTTGGCAAAAGTATTCGCAAGCGTTTCCTGCACCAGTCCCTTGCGTTGCAAGAGCGTAGTGACAGCTAGTTCCTTTACTGCCATTACCGTTTGATCGGTGGGTGCCAGCCGCAAGTGCCACGAAAGCAGCGCATCGGTCTGATGACCGTAAAGCGCGAGAAAGGCGCGGCGCTGTGGTTCAGAGCCGCTCGTGAGCAAAGCGCGCAAACTGCGCTGGGCGGCGGCGAGTGCCTGGGTTTGATAAGGCAGCGCAGCACTCATGTCGTTTTGCGCCAGCTTGACTTGCGCCAACGCTTCGAGCGCCTCAATGGTGTTGACGTGTTGCGCGCCGCGCGTGCGGGCAAAGATTTGATAGGCGCGTTGATAGAAGCCTGTGGCTTCCGTCCATTGGCCGCGTTCCTGCGCAAGCTTGCCCAAAGCGAAGATGGTGGGTGCCGCCGTGGCGTGTTCAGGTCCATTGGCTTTTTCCCGTAAGGCCAACGCGCGTTGCAAATACGTTTCGGCGGCGGCGTATTGCCCGCGCCCATGCGCGATGCGGCCCAGCATCGTCACAGGAATGGCACTGCTTTGATTGTCAGGCATCTGCTTTTCATAAAGGGCCAACGCGCGCTGATAAAAGGGTTCAGCCTGCTCATACTGCCCTAAGCCGAAGTAAAGGTTGCCGAGCGAATTGATCGTGCTGGCCACTAGGCCGTGTTCAGGGCCGAGGGCTTTTTCATAAATGGCGAGCGCCCGCTGCAAGTGATTGGCCGCCACTGTGTAATCTCCGCCATACACGATGTAAAGATGGGCCAGCCCGCTCAATACATTTGCCAGCAGCGTGTTGCGCGGGTCGAGTCGTTGTTCGGCAAGTAGGATTGCTTCCTGATAGGCGCTTTCCGCTCGCGCGAATTCGCCCATCTGCTCGGCTTGACTACCTACGCGGTCTAACAGATCAATCAGTATTTTCGGATTTTCTGGACGCAACTGGCGGCCCAGCACCAGCGCGCGCTCCATTGCGGCGAACGCCTCAGCATGTTCGCCGTTTCGGTTGTGGCGAACGGCTGTTTGCCGCAACGCATTTATACTCACATTCAAAAGCTCGTTCTCACTGGGGTCACGATATATTTGCCAGGTCAACTGGTAACGTCCGGCTGGCTGATTGCGAAAGGCGCGAAACTCAATGCGATAACGCCCGGTGTCGGCGGCAATGGTCAGCATGATCAATGAACCGGTCACGATGATGTTATCCACTCCGCTCACCAGATTGCCCGTTGAATCAAACAGCTTCAGGCTGCCAAGTATCCCTGTGCGTTCAGTGGCGAACTGGACGAGTTTGCCTGCCTCGACGTTGATTTCATACGCATGCATTTCGCCCGGCGCAATCTCGCGTTCGACGGTCTGGCTTGGTGTAAGCGTTGCCGGAGTTTGCTGATTTGGCTGCGTGGCTTGAAACGGCGTGAGCCAAAACCACAGCAAAAAGATTGATGGGACAGATAGGAAAAGCGACATACAACAAAACCTTTACTCCTCAGCGCGCTTACGGCTTGACCACGCTGAAGGGATAGCTGCTCAGGCGTTCTTCCGCATTGTTCGCTGTGAGGCCGGAAAGCTCAAACGCGTAACGCTGCGTTGAAAACAGTTTCGCAGGCAAGCGCGCCGTGACGGTTGCGCCGGTTTTGCCGCTGACCGCCGCCAGCTTGCCGCTTTGCCAGATGACGCGGTTGGTCAGCGGATCACGGAGCGCGGCGCGATACTGTGAATACGCGCTGGTTTCGAGTTCCAGCCGGACGGCGACTGCGGAAATGCGGGGCGGAATTTCGAGCTTGGGCAAATTGGTCGTCCCACGCAACGGCGCGGCGAGGGTGAAGGTGAAAAGCTGCGTGGCAGGCACAGCGGGAGCGGCAGGGGAGGGACGCGCTTCGAGTTGTGCCAGCCGTGCGCGCACGCGGCTCAGTTCGTCCTGGTTACTGGTGGCGGCCTGCTGGCTGGTCTTGAGTTCCAGTTCACGTTGCCAGAGCGCCGCGCGTTCGGTGTTGGCCTGTTCGCGCCAGCGCCGGTTTTCAACCAGCAGCCAGCCGCAAGCAACGAATAATAACGCCGCCGCTGCCGCCAATCCGGTTTGCCACAACGGCGGCAGCCTGAGCCAGGCGAAGCGGGCAGACAGTGGCAGCCACGCGGTTTTGTTGGCCGTGCTGGGCGCGGCGGCCTGCTGGCCGAGGCGTTGCAATTCCTGCGCGAACTGCGCCTTCGCGCGCCGCAAGGGCGAAGCCAGATAGTGCCGCTCGAAGCGCGCGCGCTCAGCCGCGTTCAGGCTGGCGCTGGCATAGGCATCCACCAGATCGTTTTCGGCCTGCGCCAACGCCAGCGCGCATTCGTCATCGGTCAGGCTCAATTCATCCAGCCGCGCCGCTTCGTCATCACGGGCCGTACCCAGCAAGTAACGCCGCAGCATTTGGTTGTCATAAAGAGGTTGTGTCATCAATTCAATCCGATCTTTCACGCCAATCTTTCAAGCTGGCCTTTCAAGCGGATAAGACGAAAACAGAAAAATCTTTCGGCAAAATTTTTGCGCGGCATAACTGGCCTGCCGTTATTCACGCTGCGCCAGGCAATCCTTGACACAGCTTTCCAGCCGGGCGCGCAAGCGAAAGACGCGCAAGCTGAGCGCGTTGGCCGACAGCCCCAGGTCTGCGGCCAGCGCCTGCCGTTGCGCAATCTTGGTGCGCTCTTCACCGGTAAAATAACGCCAGATCAACGCGCGCTCCGCCGCCGTCAAACGCGCCAAACACGTTTCCAGACAGGTGCAACGGGCCTCGCGCACTTGCGCATCCGGTTGAACGGCATTGCGTTCGATCAACTCGATCTCATTGAATGCAACGGATTGCGGCTGGCGCAAGCTTTCGAGCCAGACATATTTGGCCGTGATGTAACAGTATTGCGCGGGTGCCGCGCCAGTGATCGTGCCGGTCTGCGTCAGGCGCCGGGCCACGCGGTTGAGCGTTTCATCAGCGAGTATTTCAGGGTTGGGACAAGCTTTGCGGTCGAACCAGACGTGCAGGCGGCGGCGCATTTCCAAATAACGCTGGCCACCGGAATCGTTCCCCTCATCCAGCCAACTTAACAGGCGCGCAAACGCCGCTTGCGTCAGTTCCCAAGCGTTGCTCTTTGCCTGTTCGGATAAGCTTTCCATGACTGTCGCTAATGGCCTGTCGCTTGGGGGGGGCCTGTCGCGGTGGCGGCTCAGCGCATCGTCGCCATCGTCTGTTGCCACGCCAGCGACTTGCGCAAGACTTGCAAGCGCGCGCGGTCGCGCTCATTCGCCAGCCCTTCCAATTGCTCCACGATCGTCGCCAGCAATTGATAGGTGAAATAGCCCGCGTGCGTCGTGACGTGATTGTAGTACTTCAACTCCAAGCCACTGGGCGCATTGTGATGAAAGGCGTGAACCTCTGCGTCGCTGAGCGTCTCGACATCGGCATTGATCGGCAGCACCTCGCGCGGCAAGCCTTGTTGATAGGCTTCCCCGTCGTGCCAGCCGACCAGCAACAGGCCGATCAGCACGCCCTGTTCGTTCAGATAGTCCGGGCTGAAGATGGCGTTTTGCTCTTGCGAAGTGGATAAACGCGGGCCAAAATCGCCGTAAGCCGAATTGAGCAGGAAGGAATTGTAGATCACCCCGACGACCGCACCCGCGTGCCCGGCAATCTTGACGAACTGGCCGAAGCGGTAATCATTCGGCGTCACGGCTTCAGGCGATTCAAACGAACCGAAGACACGCGCGACATAATCCACGTGCGAATTTGATCTGACGATTTTGGCGATACGCATGACTTTTACTTCTTTCGGGAATCAGCCGCAGATTTACGCAGCGTGACGCGGATCAGAATCAATCGGCAGCTAGCTGCGTTGATCTGCGGCTGACCTGTTTGCTTTTCTTGAACCTGAATTACTTTACCTTGCCCGGCCCCCACAACGCGCGGCCCGGTTTGGCGTTCGTATGTTCGCCGTCTTTCAACACTTGCACGCCGTTGACGAAGACGTGCCGCATGCCGACGGCGTATTGATGCGACTGCTCAAAGGTCGCCTTGTCAGCCATCGTGGCGGGATCGAAGACCACCACATCGGCGTGATAACCCGGCTTCAATCTGCCACGGCGCGCGAGCCCCAAATTCGTCGCGGGCAAGCTGGTCAAGCGGCGAATCGCTTCGTGCAAGGGGATGACCTTTTCGTCGCGCACATACTTGCCCAACAGCCGCGCAAAGTTGCCGTAAGCGCGCGGGTGTGTGGACGATTTCAAAAACACGCCCTCGGTCGCCATCGAACCGGCGTCAGAGCCGAACGACACCCAGGGCAATTTGAGCTGCCGCTTGATGTTATCTTCGGACATAATGAAATATACCGTGCCGACGCGCGATTGGTCTTCGAGCACCAAAACCATGATCGTCTCGAATTCGTCTTTGCCGCGCAGCTTGGCGACTTCGGCCAGCGTCTTGCCGGTCAGCGGTTTGAGTTGCTCCGACTTGAAGCCGACCAGCAACACGCGTTCGCCCGACCCGGCGGCGTGATAAAGGTTCTCCCACTTGTCGCTCGGCGTGCGCATCTCGGCGGCAATCTTCTTCCGCGTTTCAGGCTCGCGCAGCCGTTTGAACAACGCTTCATAGCCGCCATCCAGCACCCACGGCGGCATCGCCGCGTCCAGCCCCGTCGAACCTGCCGGATAGGTGTACATATCGGCGGTGATTTTCAGGCCGGACTTGCGCGCCTGTTCGATGCGCGCGATGGCTTGCTGCATCTTCGGCCAATTGGCGCGGCCCGCGGCTTTGAGGTG
>JANOWX010000056.1:0-3077 GCA_031418175.1 Acidobacteriota bacterium
TCCCATCACCCAACAATATCGCCACTGTGTTGGAGCCGCTTTCGGCGAGCGCCGCCGCGAGGTCTTGTTTGCCGTCGCCATTGAAATCGCCTATCACGATGGAGCGAGGCTGAGGCCCGACGGGGAATATCCCGTTTTGCGTGAACCCGCCGCTGCCGTCACCCAGTGCGATCAACACCCCCTGCGTGCCAGTAATCGCCAAGGCCAGGTCTTGCTTGCCGTCGCCGTTGAAATCGCCTACCGCGACAGATTTAGTGCTATAAGGCAGCGCCACAGACGAGTTAATGAATCCGCCATTGCCCGTCCCCAACAGCACCGTCGGGCCGCTGCCAATGTCATTGGCAGTGACTAGGTCCTGCTTGCCATCGCCATTGAAATCGCCGGCTGCAACCGAGCGCGGCGCTGGCCCGATGCTGATGGGTGAGCCGACAGGTTGGCTGAACACGGGGCTTGATGGCGAACAGTTAGTCGGATTGTTCACCGTCAGCGTGAAGCTCTTCGTCGTTGAGCCGCCGCTGCTGCTGAACGCCGTCACGGCAACGGCGTAAATACCCGCGACGTGCGCATCGGTGATGATCACCACGCCATTCGTCGGATTGACCGCGAACGTGCCTTTGAAATTGGTCGAGGCCGCTGCCGTAATGCTGGCGGCATTGGTGGGCGCTCCAACGGGCGTGACCGTGGTGTTGCCGCCCGCAGTAACGACTTTGTCCGGGTAAGTGCCCAGCGTCGGGATGATCGGACTGACCGTCAGCGTGAAGACGGCATCGGTCATCACGCCGCAATTGTCGGTCGCGCGAATTGTGATGGCGTGCGTACCGTTGGGCATCGCGTTGCTGACCGATACGGCCCCGGTCGAATTGTTGACGCTGATTGTGCCGGTGTAGGCACCCTGGTTTTGCACGAAGACAGACGCCAGGCTGCCGTTATCGCTCAGTCCCGTCGCCGGATTGAACGTCAGCGCAGCGCCGGGCAAGACTGATTGATTGTTGTAACTCAACGTCGGCGCGGGGTTCGGCGTGACCGTGACGTTGAGCATCGCGTTGGCCGTCAGCCCCGCGCTGTCGGTGACAGTGAGCGTGAAGCTGGCGTTGGTTGCAGCGCAGGTAGTGCCCACGTTGGCGGTGACTGCGCCAGCGACGTTGGCGCTGATGCCTGACACGGTTACGCCATTGACGGTCGCGCTTGCGACGCTGTTGACGGTGACGGCCAGGGTGTTGAGCGCCTGATCGGCATCGTTGACGTTGGCGATGGTCGCGGTTGACGCCAGACTGCCTTGCAGTCGCGTGACCGCCACCGCGCTGATTGTTGGTTGTTGGCTGATGACAATCGAATAAGCGCGCGTGCCGTTGCAGCCATTGGCCGCCGTCGCTTTGATCGTGAAGTTGTAAACGCCTGCTGCCGCGGTGGGCAGGCCGCTTAACACTCCGCTGCCCGACAAACCCAAACCAACCGGGAGCGTGCCATCAATCAGCGTGAAGTTGTAAGGCGCCGCACCGCCGCTGGCGCTGACGGTTTGATTGTAAACGGCGATATTCGCGCCGTTGGGCAAAGTGGCCGGATTGACCGTGATGGCAGGGCAACCGGCTTGGGTGACGGTGAAGGTCTGGCCCGCGATGGCTTGGCCAGTGCTTGAAACGCCGGAGATGGTGATCGTGCCGGTGCGGGGCGCGCCGCTGTTGTTGGCCGCTACGCTGTAGCTGAGCGTGCCGCTGCCCGTGCCGCTGGTCGTCGCGCCGGGCGTGATCCAGGCGGAGGCGCTGGTCACGGCCCATTTGCAAATGGGGCCGGTGGTGATGGCGATGCTGCCCGAACCGCCGGCCAGCGGATAATTCTGGCTGGTGGGCGTAAGCCGGTATTTGCAGAGCTTGAGTTCATCCACCGCCCACGAAACTTCTTGCCCACCGGTGGGCGCGTTCGGGCCAAGGCCACGCTGCTTGCGGCTGGGTGCGGTGGGGGCCTGGCCGGAACCGTAGTAACGAAAGCGTAGGCGCGCATTCGCGGGGTTGGCGGCAATGGCGGCGGTGATGTCCAGGGTCTTGATGGTTGGCGTGGACGAACTATCAGCATTGCCTTGCAGGCGCAACACGTTGGTCCAGGTGGCGCCGTTGTTGATGGTGACCTCCACGTCGCCGGTCTGGTTTGTGCCGTTGAGGAATTGATTGCTGAATTCGAGCAGCACCTGGCCGGCGTCGCTGGCATTGATGACGGGGGAGCGCAACTCTTCATTGGGTGTCGCAATGGTGCTCGAACGCGGGCAATCGCTGCCAATGTCCATGATCGCGAAACCTTGCGAGAACGTGCCGCCGCGCTGGCGCTGGCAGGGATTGGCGGGCGTCCAGGTGGAGGTCGGGCCGCCGCCGCTGCCGCCGTTCAGCACTTGCCAATCAGGCGGGAGGCCGTTGTTGAAATCGGTCTCAAACGGCACGCCGGGCGCGGCCTGGCGCACAAAGACCGTCAGGCCGGCGACGGTGAGCGTGGCCGTGCGCGTGGCGGGGCCGGGGTTATCGGCGACGGTGAAATTGACCGTGCCATTGCCCGCACCGCTGCTGCCGCCGTTGAGCGTGAGCCAGGGCGCGTTGTTCACGGCGGCTGTCCAGGGGCAGCCCGCGTCGGTGGTGATGCTGACGCTGCCCGGGCCACCGTTTTCGAGAAAGATTTGATTGGTGGGCGTGATGGTGTAATTGCACCTGACCCGCACGTTATCCAGCGCCCACCACCATTCCCAACTCGCGCCGTGATAGCGAAACCGGATTTGCACGTTCGCCGGATTCAACACAATCGCGCCGGTGATATTCACCGTGCGCAGGCCGGGCGTGGGGAAGCCATCATCGGCGTTTTGCAGGCGCAGCACGTTCGTCCACGCGCCGTTGCCGGTGCGCACGTCCACGTCGGCGCTTTCGGTTTTGTTGAAGAGGAACTGGCTGTTGAATTCGAGCACCACCTGGCTGAAGCCGCTGGCGTTGAAGACCGGCGTGAGCAATTCGTCGTCCTGCGTGTTGCCATCGCCGGCCTGATCCGAATCAATGATGGCGAAGTTCGAGGCGAAGGGCGCATTCATCGTGCGCTGGCCGGGA
>JANOWX010000057.1:0-10358 GCA_031418175.1 Acidobacteriota bacterium
GTTGGCTTTGCGGCAATTCCCGAATGCCGCACAATGGCCGTGAGGCAGGGGCATGAAACTTTGGCGCAAAAGAATTCGGCAGGCGGTGGAATACGGAACTGTGTGGCAAAACTATTTGCTGCTGGCCCGCACGCTACACGCGGCCTTGCTAGTGCGCCGTCATCTGGCGGAGCGGCAAGCCTCACCGTCGCTTGCCGCAACGATTGCCGCTGTTGATAAACTTTATTTGCCGCCTCAACGCGGGTGGAGCGGTGTGGAGGCGGCGACGATCATGCGCTTTGCCGGGTTTGTGGTGGGCGTGCCGTTGACCTGGGGGCGTTGTGTGCAGAGGTCGCTCATCGCCTATCATTTGCTCAATGGCTATGGCATTCCGGCGCGCTTTTGCTGTGGTGTGAACCGGCAGGATCAAGAATTGGATGGGCATGCTTGGGTCGAGAGACTGAGCGAGCCGCGGCAGTCACTGGGCGAAAGCAATGACCCGTATGCGCGGTACCTGCCGATTTATCATTCACCTTTACCAAAAATTTAGCGTATTGCCAGGCAGGAGGGCTAACGCTGAAAAGCATGAAGTTCAGGCTTCAGCCTGTGTTGGTGGACGCAAACACAGGCTGAAGCCTGAACTCCATGCTCTTTTCAGGTGAATCGGTTTGGGGCCGCGCGCTTACTTGGCCGGTTTCTTGTGCTTATCAATCAACGCCTGCAGGCCATCGGTTTTGCCATCGTGGCGGAAGCCGTAGAACTGTTTCAACTGCTCCATGATTTGATCGGACATGGGCTTGAGCTGGGCATTGCCATCGGCGGCCGCGACGCCGCGCGCGTACCAGTCAATCACTTCGTCCATGGCCGCAAGCGCTTTGTCGAGGATGTCGGATTTGCGCTCGGTCTGATATTTCTTGGCTAATTCGTTGTACTCATCGTTGGCGATGTTGCCGAGCATGGCGAGCGTCGAAACATCGTATTGATCCAGGCCGGCGGATTTTTCCAGGTTGTCCTTGGCCTTGGCGCGTTCGTTGGCGAAATAGGCGATCAGGCCGTTCGCTTGATAGATACGCGGCAACCAGGAATTGCGGTAATCAGCCCAATACTTGTCGTCGGTCCTGGCAGGCTTCTTGTCGGCTTCCATCAATTCGACTGCTTTGGTGGCATGTTCAGACGCCGCCTTGGTGTGTTTCCAGGTCGGCCCGCTTTTCTGAATTTGCTGCGCGCCGGCGAATCCGAGTTGGGCGTGCACGAAGACATCGTCCGGTTGCGCCGCCAAATACTTCGCGCCCTCGCTGTAGGCCTCGTCGAACTTGCCTTGCTGTACATAAGCATCAATCAGCGCGGGTTTCACCAAATCGGCCTCACCTGGTTGGTCAAAGGTGGCAATGAATTGCTGCGCCGTTTGCAGTTTGACGTTGGCGTCCTTCTCCAGCGTGATTTGAGTGGCCAGGAACTCCGCCAGCTTGGCGCGTTGGGTGGTCTTCTTGAATTTCTTGATGAATTCGACCACTTGTTTGGTCTTCTCGGCGACGTTCGGCGCGGCATTGATTTTCTGCAACGCCTTGGCTTCGTCTTCAGAAAGCTTGGGTTGCTCTTTCGGCTTGTCTTGCGCAGTAAGGGTTGCGGCGGTTGTCGTCGGCGCGCACAGCAGTAACGCCAGGGCACACACAGACAGCGTCCGCGAATTTATCAGCAATCGCATCATGTCTACTTTGACCTCGTGTGAATAGATTTGGAAATAAGGTTGCGGCGCGGGTGACGCGCTTGGCGGGCATTATAGCTGGCTAGGGTGCGTCTGGCTAACGACCCGAAGCTGTCCGCTGGTTTTTTGGCAAATGCGGTTGAACCCTTGGCAGTTGCAGCGTTGACACCGCCCGCACTCGTTCATCCGCGTGCAGGGCTGAAATTAATGTCGGTCGGCAGTAACTTGGTTGTACTTAGAGTTGCCGTAGGTATTTCAGTTGGTTAGCACGGTCATTGACGCGCTGGCTGCTGCTGGTTGCGGCTGCGCTTGAAATTTCGTGATTGACTCGCTTCCGCTGTTCAAGCTATCGTGCGCCCGCATCCCAGCAACTGTTCGTAGCTTCATTCCCCTTTGTTGGCTGTAAAACAGTCAGCACCTCTCCCACGAGTGCTCTCCCAACATCTTTCGAAGCTTTAGCCCTGGGTTTATCCAGAAGGAGATTACTCACTATGTTCAAAGCAACCTTGCTTTGCCTGCCGAAGGTCTGTCTGAAAATCATTTTGCCTTGTTTGCTAGTGACCGGCCTGTTTGCTGACGCGCGCGCCACTGTCATGCGTTATTTGGAAGTTGAAGAGTTGGCGCAACTCTCGACCGACATCATTTATGGGCAAGTGCTTTCGACCAGAACCTATTGGGACGAGAGTCATATGCGCATCTATACGGCGGTGCGCGTGCAGGTCAACGAAACCCTGAAAGGCGCTGCCAAACGCGGCGGGCTTGTGATGATCACGCAATTAGGCGGCGAACTGGATGGCATGCGGCTCGATTACAGTGGCCGCCCGCAGTTTAGCAATGGTGAGTCGCTCGTGCTCTTTACCAAAGCCGGCCGCAATCAGGATTTGATTGTGGTCGGGTTGAAGCAGGGCAAGTTGCGTGTGGTGGGTGATGAAGTTGTACGCGATTTCAGCGGCCTCACCCTGCTCGAAGAAACCGCTGCGACCAACCTAGGCAAAGCAGGCCGGGCAGCCTCGGCGGGCAAGCCGCAACGAATCCAGACCAAAATGACCATAAGCGAATTACGTCAGCGGTTGGCGAAACTGTAAGCAAAGGTTTTCGAGAGGCGCGAAAAAAAATGAGAAAGCTGCTTTCCTTCTTGCTGTTCGCGGTCTTGCTCGCCCTTAAAACGGGGAAGACCGAATCATATGTGTTTAGTACCACCTCGGTTGGCGCTCCGATCCGCTGGAATTTGGCGAATCCGTCATCGCCAGTCGTGAAAAATGGCCGCGTGGTTTACAACTTGAATCCGGCGGGCAGCGGCGATGTGCCGTTCGCCCAAGTCGAAGCCGCGATTGCGGCGTCGTTTCAAGCCTGGGAAAACATCCCTGATTGCACTCTCGCTTTTACGCGCGGCGAAAACCGCAGCGAGACGGGCGGGCGCAACGACGGGATTTTTCAAATTTACTGGCGCGAAGATTCCACGATTGACGATGGCCTGGACATTTCAGGCGCCTTGGCGGTGACCCGCATTTTTACCTTTGTGGGCGGCGGCCGCGATGGCGAGATTGCCGATGTGAGCCTGACGTTTAACGGCAGTACCATTAACGGCAAACCCCTGATCTGGGGCACCGACGGCAACGCCAGCCGCGTGGATATTGCGGAAGTGGCCACGCACGAGATCGGCCATTCGTTTGGGCTGGATCATGCGCCAGTCGGAGCCTCGACCATGTTTCCGCGTACAGGCACTGGTTCGTTACGCAATCGCACGCTTACGATTGACGATCAAATCGCCGCGTCGGTGCTTTATCCCAGCAGCAATTTCCTTAGTCAGACTGGGACTTTGCGTGGCAGCGTTCGTGACGGCGGCGGCAACGCGCTCTTTGGCGCGGTGGTGGTGGCGAATGACGCCAACGGCAATGTGATCGCCACGGCACAATCGCAACGCGACGGCCGCTATTCCATCCAAGGCTTGCCGCCCGGCGCTTACAGTGTTTTTGTCGAACCGCTTGATCCGCCGGGCGGGTTGTATTTTAGCCGGGATGACCTGGTTGGTTTTTATAATCAGAGCAATGCCGATTTTAGCGCCTCGAATGACAGCGCCACCTCCATCGGTGCGGGTGGTGAAACCGTGCAGGACTTTTCGGTGACGCGCGGCACACCGGCAATGCAGGCGTATTTGATTTTCAACCCGGTGACGCGCAGCCTCTCGAATGTCGCGATTGCCGTAGAGCGTGGCCAAACCGTTACCATCGGTGTCGGCGGGCCAGGGTTGCCAACGAGCGGCGCCCCGCTCAGCGTCAGCGGTACGGGCGTGACGTTGTCGAATTATCGCTCGGCGACGCTTAGCGGCGGTGTCGGAACAGCCACGGTTGCAGATGCGTTCATTAGCCCGACTGCCGCGCCGGGCGCGCGTAATTTGATCGTCACAGCCAATGGTCAACGCACAGTAGCAGTCGGCGCATTCGAGATCACAGGTGCAAGCGCGCCGCCGCCCCCGCCGGTGAGTGTTGTTTCCGCTGCCAATTTTTCCGCCAAGGTCGCGGGGGAATCCATCGTCTCGGCCTTCGGCACCATCCTCGCGATGAGCCGTGCCAGTACGACGGCTTCACCCTTGCCGACTTCATTGGCCGGCACGACTGTGCGCTTGCGTGATAGTGCTGGGATGACACGTGAGGCGCCGCTCTTTTTCGTTTCACCAACGCAAGTCAACTATCAAATTGCGCAGGGGCTGCAATTCGGCCCGGTGACAGTCACCATCACCAATAGCGCGGGTCAAGTCTCAATGGGTAATATCGTGTTGGAGCGCGTCGCGCCCGGACTCTTTACCGCCAATGGCAATGGCATGGGCCCCGCTGCCGCAGCAGTCTTGCGTGTCAACGCGAACGGCGCCCAGATTTACGAACCAGTCGTGCGTTACGATGCTGCGGCTGCTAAATTCGTCACCGTGCCGATTGATCTGAGCAACGCGGCTGACCAGGTTTTCTTGCTGTTGTTCGGCACCGGCATACGCTTTCGCAGCGCGCTGAGCAGTGTTGTAGTGACTGCCGCTGGCACGCCGCAACAAGTGACCTTCGCCGATAAACAGGGCGGCCAGGTCGGCCTAGACCAAATCAATGTGCGGTTGAGCGGGCTGGCCGGACGTGGCGAAGTGGATGTGGTCGCCACTGTTGATGGGCAAAGGTCGAACGTGGTGCGCGTCAACTTCAAGTGAAGCGCGTTCGTTCACAGCACTCTCAGTGAAAGCGAAAAGGGCGTGAGACAGCCTCTCACGCCCTTTTCATTGCGCGTTACCGCGCCGTTACCAACTGGTCAGCCCCAGCCGTTTCAACGCGTGTGCCGAAGGGTAGCCGGTCGCGGGCAGGCCGTAATTCTTCTGAAACTCCCACATCGCCAGGATGGTCGCCTCGTCATAAAGGCCGTTGGGTTCGGCGGCATAAAAACCGCGCTTGACCAGTTCGTACTGAATTTCCAGCACGCGTTCTGGCGGAATCGCCAAGTCGTTCCGCTTGCTTGGCGGTGTGTTGGTCTTGGTGACAATCGCGCCAAAGGGCGTCAGGGGGCGCGCTTCGGGCAAGGTCAGTAGCTTGGCCACGGTCGGCGAGATCGAGCCGTATTCGATGACCTCAATCATATCTGGCAATTGAATTGGATAAGCGGGCGTGTCTGCTGCGGCGTTTATTTCGCGCGGGCGCATCGCAGGGGTTGGTTCGACTCGCTCGTTGCCGCGTGCGGGGTTACGTTCAGGCTCGCGCAGGTTCGCTGTTTCATTGCGGCGAATGGGCTGTATGGAAGCAATGGTCTTCTCATTGTCACGATCTGTGCGACGATCGTCGCCGCGTGTTGCGCTCTTATCCTGCTTGCCGAACTTGCCACGCCGCTCGCTTTCAGCCTGCGGTTTCACGGGCGTGAGCGGCGTGAAGGTCGCCCGCGTCAAGCGCGACGTCAGTGGTTGTTCTGACAATCGAGTAGCTTTGCTTACGGCCGGGCTTGCACCGGGTATTTTGCCGTCCGGTTTCGTTGCGGCTTTGGCAAGTGCGGGTTTTTCGTTCGCGCGTTGTGAACTGGGCTGGAATTTGAGTTTGGCAGCCTGTGCAAGTGGCGTGCGGGCGGCGGTAAATGTTTCGGGTTTGAGCACCTTCTTTCGCAGTGACGCGGGTTCGGGTTGGGCTGCCACCTCTTTCTTGCTTTTCCGCCCTGGCTCCGGCGCGCGTGTGTTCAAGCGGCTGGCCAAATTTTTGGATTGTGTTTTTGACTGCGGGCGCGTTTGGCCGGCTTTGGTTTTGTTGGCGAAAGCAGGTGTTGCAATCAACGATTGAACTAGCAAGAGGCAACCAATGCCGAGCAGTGAAAATGTGCCGTCTTTCAGTTTCCCGGAATGCTGCCCGGAATGCTGCCCGGTATGCTGCCCGGTATGCTGGTTGATCGTTTGCATGGAGCACCACCAATCCATTTGTACTGTTGTTATCCACGGCCAACGGCCAGTTGTGTTTAGGGTTTTGTGAAAGAGATATAAAAGCGCGGATTCGGTTCGTCGCGATCCCGGTAAACCTGCAAGACAACCGGGTCGCCAGGGCGCAGCCGCTCGAAGGCGCGCAGATAATCCGCTTTTGTTTTGATCGGTTCGCGGTTGAACGCTTCGATCACGTCACCGCCCTTGAGCCCCGCGTCATCGGCGAGGCTGCCCGGCGCGACGTTGCTGACATACGCGCCTTTGGCATCACTTGTCATTTTGCTGATGCCCATTTGTTTGTTCAGGTCGCTGACGGTAATTCCCAGGGATGGCGGACGGAATAATTCAATGCGCGCCGCTTTGAGTTGATCCACCGCAGGTTCGCCATCGGGACGGCGGCCCACGGTGATATTGAGTGTCTGTTCGCGCCCGTTGCGATAAATTTTGACCGGGGCCACGGTGCCGACCGGCGTCGAGCCGATGCGCCGCATCAGGTCTTTGTCGTCGCGGATGCGTTCGCCACGGAATTCCCAAACCACGTCATTCACGAGCAAGCCAGCCTTGGCGGCCGGGCTGACGACGGGTTGCCGGTCAACAAACACGGTCTCGCCGATGTTGCTGACGATGGCGCCGCGCGTGGCAGGCAGTCCGAACACACGGGCAATTTGCGGCGTGACGGGTTCTGTGTTCACACCCAAGAAGCCGCGCACAACGTGCCCGTTTTTGACCAGTTGGGTGTAGACGAGCAGCGCCTCACTGACCGGCAGCGCGAAGCCAATGCCGTTGTAATCGCCGGTGGTCGTGGCAATCGCCGTGTTGATGCCGATGACTTCGCCCAGCAAATTGATGAGCGGCCCGCCCGAATTGCCCGGATTGATCGCCGCGTCGGTTTGCAGGAAGAACTGAAATCCGCGTCCCGCGCGTTTGTTCAATTCGGTGGCTTCGCGGTCTTTGGCGCTGATGATGCCGGCGGTGACGGTCTGGCTCAGGTTGAAAGGTGAACCAATCGCCATCACCCAATCGCCGACGCGTGCGCGCTCTGAATCGCCAATGCGCGCGGCGGGCAGTTGCTTGGCCGAATCAACCTTGATGACCGCCAAGTCTGTTTCCGCGTCGCTGCCGATGACACGGGCGGGCAGTTCATTGCCGTCGAAAAACTTGACGATGATGCGGTCGGCATTGGCGACCACGTGCTGGTTGGTCAGGATGTAGCCCTGCGCATCCACAATGACGCCGGAACCGTTCCCGCGCCGCGCGCGTTCACGGGCGGAAAAAGGCTCCAGGGACGGACGTTCTTCGATGATGATTTCGCGGCGGCTGCGCTGGGCAGGTTGCGAGACGGTGCTGATGTTGACGACGGCAGGTTCGACGCGGCGCGCAATCTCGACGAAGGCGGAAGACATCTCGACATTCACTTCACCAAGACTGGCAATGGCCGGGCTTTTTGTCGAAGAAGAGAAGAGCACACCCAGGATGACGCCGAGCGCCAACGTACAAGCTGCAATGGCCACCATAATGGCGTGGTCGCGGGTGCGCCGTTGCTGGGCGATAATGCTTTCCCATTGGTTGGGGGACATGTCTTGCATCACGACTTCAAAATCTACGGCGAGCCGGGGCTCGACCTACGTCAAATTGCTGCTTCAAAAAAGGCCGTCTGAAGGGGGATGACAACGGAGCGTGTCTTAAAAGGTGAGCGGAGTATAGCAAATGGGTTCCAGCCCGAACAGCCCGAAACATGCCTGTGACGAGAAAGTTTTTAGCGCGCGCCTAGCCCAGGCAAGCGTCAGGCGGGGCAAAAGAAAAAGCGCCAACCGCAATGGAAGGCGGTTGGCGCTTGGTGAATTGGGTTCGTTCTCTAGAACTAGGGCTTCTTCTTGGCCGGAGCGCCGCGCTTGACTGGCTCGGATTTCGGCGGTTGCAGGTTGTTGCCCACGACCAGGTCCTTGAGCACCATCTTGACTTCAGGCACGCGGCCATCCGTCGCGGGTGCGGTATCCAGGAATTTCTGAAAGGTATTCGCCGACTCCTGGAATTTCGCCACGCTGGCATAGGCCAAGCCCAGCTTGTATATCCCATCAAGGTCGGTCGGATTGGCTTCCAGGAATTTCGTGTAAGCAGCCACGGCTTCCTCGGCTTTGCCTGATTCGAAGTAAACCTCAGCCGCCGCCAATTGGTATTTGACTTTGTCGGCAGGTAGTTCCGACAGGTCAGCCGCCTCGGTATAGGCTTTCACCGACGGCTCAACCATCTCCATCACGCCGATCCGCTTGGCCATCAGGCCGTGCGCATCCGCTTTGATCTTCAGCGTCGTCGCCTTGCGTTTCTTGGCGTCCGCAGCCTTGGCCGGATCGGCCAGCTCTTTTTCAACGAGCGCCAAGGCTTTGTCAGAAGCGCCCGCCGCATCGGTGAAATCCTGTTTGGCGGCATCGCGTTTGGACATATCGCCTTTGAGGCTTTCGTTCAGGCTTGTGACGCCACGGTTGTAAAGCGCCAGCCCCAGGTTGGCCCAAACCGCATATTGATCAGCGTCGAGCTTGGCGGCTTCGTTGAAATCGGCAATCGCGCCCGCGTAATCCTTGGCGTTCGATTTGGCCACACCGGTCTCGAACACCTTCTTCATCGCTTCATGGTCAGTTTTGGACTTTTCGTTCGAGGCTTTGGCTTTCTCGTATTCTTCCTGTTGTTTCTTGATTTCGGCCGCGCTCAGTTGTTTGGGTGCCGGAGCGCCAGGCGCTGCCGCTGCGCCGCCACCCGCGCGCTTCAAATCTTCCATGGTGATTTTGCGTCCGTCGCCCGGATCGAGTTCGACCTTCAGACCTTCGCCTTGCGCTGGTCTGATGCCGCTCAAATACGTCGGTGAAAAGCCGGGCGCGGAAATCAAGAGCGTGTACGTGCCGACGTAAGGCACGCCCGCGTGCAGGAAGTGGCCTTTCTTGTCGCTCTTCACATCGTAATTGCCTTTGATGTCGGTGCGAACGATGGCGACCTCCGCGCCGGGAATGCCTTCGGTCGTGCCGCGTTTGACGACGTCGCCTTCGATGCGGCCGACCTGCGCCGAAGCGTTGATCGTCATCAGCGCCAGGGCCGCCACCGCTAACCACAGGGTCTTGAGTTTCATAATGTTCCTCCGTGTGATGCTCAACGTGCTTGCTACTCGTGCCAACAAGGGTTTGGGCGCGCGCCGGTTTTCGGGGCGCTTTGAAGGTGGCGTTGCACAGCGCGTTGTCCCCGCGCTGCTGGCCACCGCAAATCACGTAGTTTTACGTGGGCGTTGCTTGCCGGCGACTGCTTACCTGAAAACGTTCGAGAAATGGTTTGATGTATTGTGATTTCAGAACGCGCGGATTGTAGCGTAGGAATGTGGTTGATTCAATCGGCGCGCGTGAAAGAGACGGTGGGACACTAGAGAAAGGGAGACGGGGAGCCAGCACAACGCGCTCCCCGTCCAGCCAAGTGGGTTAGAACAACTTCTCCGGCGGCGGTTTGACGCCTTTCAACCGCAGGTAAATCGTGGTCTGGCCGCGATGGTGCGTTTGATGTTCGAAAGCTTTCTCCAAAGCGCCTGCGCGCGTGGAGTCAAAACGCCCAAAGAGCTTGATGGCTTCACTGCCTTTGGACAGATCCATCTTTTGCACAGTGGCAATGACGAAGTCGTAACTTTCCAGCACGATCTTATTCAGCGCCTCTTTACTCTTTTTGAACTCTTCCATCGTCTCCAGATTTTTGCCTTGTTGCGGATTGGGAACGCCCGCCGCCGTGGCGACGAAGCCGAAGTTAGCCGCACTGAGATGCAGCATTTGCTCGGCAAAGCTGCGGATGTCCGGTGTCGGTTTGAAGCCGATCCCGTCAGCGGGCATGGCATCCAGGTATTCCTTGGTGTAATCACGGGCACGCGTCCACTCGGCGACCAGATGCGCGGTGTGCGGATTGGCGGCCTTCATTGCCGCGCCGCCTTGTGCTTGTTGGGCGAAACAGACCAGGCCGAACGCAAGGTTGAGTGCGAACGCTCCGGTCAAATATCGCAGGGCGATCAATTGTTGCTTCATAGATTCTCCTTGTGCAGATGAGTTGGGTTGATTCAGATCACGGCTTAAAGCAGCCACACCGGCATTCTGCGAATCGTGCGGGCGCACGTCAAATCGTGTCAGGCCCAAATGCTGTCTTCGAGAATCCTGTTGCCTGCTTGAAACAGCGCGGTGCCGGTATGATAGACTGCCGCTTCCGTAACCTGACTGACACCGCAAC
>JANOWX010000058.1:0-2442 GCA_031418175.1 Acidobacteriota bacterium
TGTTGCGCCGCAATTTTACCCCACGAATCGTGCCCTCTAACACCAGGCTGGGTGCGCGAGTAGCTGTTTATCAATACTCAAGTAACTCAAGCTGAGGATCGTACATGATTCAAAGTATAGTCACAGTACCTACAGAACCGGAATTTCCGGAGTTGGCGTTGGTCCACCGGGGATTTCAGAGGACGCGGGTAGACGAGCCTGGTGATCGCTTGTTTTGGCAACAGGTGGTTGAGCGTGAGCCTGCCAATGAAGCGGCCTGGATGCGGCTGGCAACCTTGGCCGAGCACGACCAACAAGCGATCGGCTACTTGCGCCGCGTGCTCGAAATCAATCCGCAGAATGAACAAGCGTTGACCCGGTTGCATCAAGCCCTGCTCAATGAAGGGGCGGCCCTGGCGCGTGAGGGGAACAAATCAAGGGCGCGCTGGTTGCTGATGGAAGCCTCGGCTCTGAACCCGCAAAGCGAAGAAGCCTGGTTGCGGCTGGCCGAAGTCGCGGAAAAATCAGCCGATTCAATCCGTTGCTTGCAGCGCGTCCTCAAACTCAACCCGCAAAACGTCGAAGCGATTGCCAAGCTGAATCAGACCTATGCGCTGCAGGCCAACTTCGCCCCGGCCGTCAAGACCTGGCAATGCCCGCTCTGTGCCGCGGCTTTTCAGGTAGAGTTGACCACTTGCGCGAGTTGCCGCGCGATTCTCAACTTGAATGATCTTGAGGCCGTACTGGCCAACAAGGACGTTGACCGTGAGGTGCTGCTCAACGCCATCCGGCATTATCAAAACCTGACTGAGAGCATTGATGATTTTCACGCTTACTATTATTTGGGCGTGGCTTATTTGCATCTGCAACAGCTTACCGAAGCGGTGCTGGCTTTGCGCAAGGCCAGTTTTTTGCGGCCCGATGATGTGCCTTTGAAAGCGCAACTCATCGTATTGGAGCAGCGCCAGACCGAGGCGCAGGCGCGCACCGTCCTGGTCATTGATGACTCCGCGACGATTCGCAAACTGGTTTCGCTGACGTTGCAAAAACAGGGGCATCGCGTGATGGAAGCTGCCGAGATGATGGAAGCCCTGGCGAAACTCAACGAAGCGACACCTGACATGATCCTGCTCGACATCTGTTTGCCCGGGATGGACGGGTACCAAATCTGCAAAATCATCAAGGCCTATCCTTCCACCAAAGACGTGCCCGTGGTGATGTTGAGTGGCAAAGACGGTTTTTTCGACAAAGTGCGTGCCCGGCTGGTGGGGGCGCAGGGTTATTTGACCAAACCGGTGGTTCCCAACGACTTGGTTAAAGCCGTTGAGAACTATTGTGCTTTAGAGAAACGAGTTTGAACCAGTTCGATGGCAAGGCGGCCAGGTTGCTGGAGCCTGTGAATTCATTGGCCCAATTGCCGGGCCAGAGCGCAGAACGAAATCACTGCAACTGACCACACAATGATCGGAGGGATAATATGAAACGAAAGATTCTCTTGGTGGAAGACAGTCCCACCCAAATGCATAGCGTGATGAGGACGCTCCAAAACAAAGGTTACAGCGTCATCACCGCCGAAAGCGGCGAAGAGGGACTGGAGAAGGCGCGCCGCGAACGGCCTGAGTTGGTGGTGCTGGACGTAATCTTGCCGGGCAAGAACGGCTTCCAGATTTGCCGCGACCTCAAGACTTCGCCGGATACCGAGCAACTGCCAGTCATCCTGCTGACCAGCAAGAATCAAGATAGTGACCGGTTTTGGGGCATGAAACAGGGCGCGGATGAATACTTGACCAAACCTTGCAAGGACGAAGATTTGCTGGCCTCTATCGCCCGGCACCTGTGAGCCCGGCGATTGTGAGTCCGGCAGTTATGAGGTAACTGGACTGGGAAGCGGACGCAAAGGGCGCGCTTGCAGAAACCCGGCGCGCCAGCGCAAAGACGGAGCATTGATGCCAATGATAGATGCCGAAGATATTTTGACGCTGCCAAACGAGGCCCCACTGGAATTGTTGCCGGAATTGTTGCCGGAAAATGCCGCGCCGCGCGAAGTGTTGTTTGAGTTCACCGGAGCCGCTTTCGGGGAAGACGATGTGCTGAGTCTGGCCGATGAACTGCCGGCTGTGCAGCCCTTGCCCCAACCACCGGAATTTCGGTTTCAGGATATTCTGCCGCTACGGCGCACCGAGCCGTTGGGCGCGATTCTCGCGCCGACGGATTTTGCCAGCCCTGACCAGTTTGATTTTGAGCACTTTGGCGAAATTGTAGACCTGCCGCAGCACACGCCGCGCGAGGCCCTTGCGTTGGCGCCGGCAGAGCAATTCGAACAATCATCGTTGGCGGCCGAATTAGCGGCCCGCTTGGAGGCGGTTGAGATTCCGGTCGAAACGCCGGTTGAAGCGGAAAAGCATGTGGTTTTTGCACTGGCTGGCGCCAGCTATGCCGTGCCGATGGAACAAGTGCTCGAAG
>JANOWX010000059.1:0-2349 GCA_031418175.1 Acidobacteriota bacterium
TTAATTGTTTTATTGTTTTGGGGTTTTGTCATTCCCCTCAGGGTGTGTGTGGCCTCGCTTTCGTCTCAAATAATTTGGTTTTGTTGGTCCGCCTGCCACCCCTCCGGTTCGCGCTTTTAACACGGCGCAAGGTTGCCGTACAATCTGACGCCAGCGAAAACACAACGAGTTCTACCAAAACCCATTCATCACCAAGCCGCAGCTTCTTCATCTCCTACGCCCACGCCGATGTAGATGGGCAGACGTTGCTTGCGCATTTGCGGGATGGGTTGCGGCGCGCGGGGCACAGCGTCTTTGTGGATGAGGACATCCCGTTCGGCGCGCGTTGGGATGAAGAAATTCCGCGCCAGCTTGCCGTTTGCGATTTTCTGCTTGTGTTGTTGTCTGCCACCTCGGCGCAAAGCGAGATGGTGACGGAAGAGGTGAGACAGGCGCGCGATCACCACTGCGTGCAAGGCAAGCCACGCCTGTTGCCGATTCGGGTCAATTACGACGGCGCGCTGGGCTACCGGCTGAGCGCGTGGCTCAACGCCTACGAGTGGCGCATCTGGCGCGCCGCCGCCGATTCGGAGTCGCTCTTGCAACAAGTGCTCGCGCTGGCCGCCAACCCTGCGGCGCTGCCCACGACAAGCAGCCGCGCGGTGGCAATGCCGAGTCCCGCGCCCGCGCCGTTTGCGCCCCCGGCGCCGCTGGCTTCGCCCGTGCCCGGCGGGGCAGCCGAAACCGACGATCCGTTTTACATCGAACGCGAGATTGACGCGCAGGTGTTGGCGCGGGCGGCGGCGCGCGGCGAGACGCTGACCATCGAAGCGCCCCGCCAACTCGGCAAGAGCAGCCTGTTGCGGCGCTACCTGACCGCCTGTCAGCAGGCCGGTCAGCGCGTGGCCCTGCTGGATTTCAGTCTGCTGGCCGAGGCTGATTTTCAGAGTTGCGACGAATTGTTGCGCGGGCTGGCCGCTGAGTTGGCGCACGAACTGCAACTCGACGCCGACCCGCCGCCTGCCGGTGTGACGCCGCAAAAATTCACGCATTGGCTCGAAGACCGTTTGCTGGCGCGGTTGGACGGGCCGGCGGTCGTGGCCTTTGACGAAGTGGATCGCATCTTCGAGCGCGACTATCGGCAGGATTTTTTCCGCATGCTGCGTTCGTGGCGCAATCGCCGCGCGCCGGTGTGGCGGGCGCTCAGTCTGGCGCTGGTCATTTCCACTGAGCGCAATCTGTTGATCGAAGACGTGCGCTCTTCGCCCTTCAACGTAGGGTTGCACGCGCCGCTGCCGCCCTTCACGTTGGAACAATGCCGCGCGCTAGACCAGCGCCACCGCGCGCGGGGCGGCCCGGCGATCCGCTGCTGTTTGAACTGCTGTCGGCGGGCGAATACTGCAACGTGCTCTGCTCGCGCCAGATGGGCAAGTCGTCGTTGATGATGCAAACCGCGCGCAAGCTGGAAGCCGCGGGCATCCCCGTCGCCGTCACCGACGCTTCGCTGCTGGGCGACCGTGCCGACGCCGACGAATGGTATCGCGGCCTGTTGGAAGAGATCGCGCACGAATTGAAGCTGACGGTCGCGGTGGACGAATGGTGGCGCGCGGCCCGCGACAGCACGCCCAATCAACGGCTGTTGCGTTTCTTCCGCGAAGAGGTCGCCGCCAAATTGCCCGGCACGCAACCCATCGTCATCTTCCTGGACGAAATAGACAGCACGCTCAAACTGCCTTACACCGACGATTTCTTCACCGCCATCCGCGCGATGTACAACCAGCGCGGCAAGCATGCGGAATATCGCCGCCTGACGTTTTGTCTGGTCGGTGTCGCCACGCCCAACGAACTGATCAAAGAGAAACGCACCACGCCTTACAACATCGGCAAGACGATTGAGCTGCCCGATTTCGATCCCGCGCGCGATGACCTGACGCCGCTTTATCGTGCGGCTTGCGCGACGGACGAAGCGCGCGGTGCGGCGGTCGTGCGTGCCATTCTGGCCGAGACGGGCGGGCATCCTTACCTGACCGCGCGCGTGCTCGAAGCGTTGGAGCAAGCCGACGACATCCCCACCGTCGTGCGCCGCCAATTCGCCTCGCTCGACGAAGTCAAATCCGACACGCATTTCGACACGATGCTGCGTTTCATCAACGAGCGCGTGGACGACAAACGCTCGACGCTGGAGCTTTACCGCGAGGTGCTGGGCGGCGAACCCGTGCCCGACCAGACGACGGCTGCGCACCTGAACCTGAAACTGATTGGGCTGGTCAAACGCGACCAGCGGGGGAATCTGGTGGCGCGCAATCCAGTTTATGCGCGGTTGTTTGACGAGGCGTGGGCGAAAGCGGCAATGCCGCCGGTCGAACAGCG
>JANOWX010000060.1:0-6689 GCA_031418175.1 Acidobacteriota bacterium
GACTTCTTCAGGCGTTTGGGCTTGAAGTACCTGTGACCTGCAGAGTCTCCGGCGAAGGCCGCCGGGAAAGCCGGATGCGGGAAATCTGCACGTCCGGTTTGACGAGGGGGGAGGCGGAAACCCTCCCCTACTCTACTGGGAAGATTGTCATTGAGTTTTTCACGCGCCTCCACAGGATTTCCACACGAAATCCAAACGATCTTCACAGGCTTTTCAATAACTTTTTCACGAGGTTTTCCACAGGGAACACCTGATCGGAGCTTTAACTTATGCGTATCTGTTTTTTGATGGAACCACCGCGCAGCCAGACCTCTGTCACCTACGACGTGCTGAACGGCTTGAAAGCGCGCGGCGCGGACGTAGAAATCGTGACCGAGCGCAGCGGCTTGATTGACCTCGAAAATTTCAAGTTCGAATACGACGCCTACCTGTTCAAATCGCATTCGCCACTGGCCGAATCGCTGGCGGCGGCGGCGCATTACGCGGGGGCCAAGCTGCTCAACGAATATCCGGCGACGATGAAGGTGCGGGATAAAGTCCTGACTTGCACGTTGCTGTTGCAGGGCGGCATCCCTACGCCACGCACCTTTGTGACCGATTCGATGGAGACGCTGCGCGCGGTTGTGCAAAAGATGCCCATCGTGGTCAAGCCCTATCGCGGGCGGCGCGGGATGGGCATCGAGGTTTGCATGAATGAGGCCGAATTCGACGCGCTCATCGCTCGGCGTGCGGGTGATGGCGCGGCGGATGACGATGACGGTGGCGGCGAAGACGGCACGGCGCTGGGCGACCGGCTGATTTACGCGCAGGAATACGAGGAGCACGAGCCGTATGATTACAAGGCCTACGCCATTGGCGATTATGTGCACGCGATCAAGCGCATCTTCCCGGCCAAGACCAAAGAAGAAAAGCTGGGCACGCCGGTCGGTGACGATCCTGAGTTGGAAGAACTGGTGCGGCGTTGCGGCAAGCTGTTCGGCTTGGAACTTTACGGCGTTGACCTCGTAAAAACGCCGAAGGGCTATTCGGTGATCGAGGTCAATTGCTTCCCAGGTTACAAAGGCGTACCGCAGGGCGGGGAACTGATTGCGGATTTCGTGATGGAGCGGCTGAGTTAGGGGAAATATCTTGGCGCGGTGCGCGGGCTTGGCAACACCTGGCTGCCTTGCCCTCATCGAAGGCCGGACTTCGAGCTTGAGATTTTGTGCTCGAATTCGCAGCAAAGTTTGATATAAAAAGACAGCCAGTCCGGCGCGGAGAGACTGGCTCAGAGAGACAGTAGCTAATGAAGTTGGAGGACTAGACGTTTATGCAGTTGAATAATGGAAGACCGGGACGGAAAGGTGTTTGGGTGTTGCTGCA
The DNA here is from genome assembly GCA_031418175.1 of Acidobacteriota bacterium. Taxonomy (GTDB): domain Bacteria; phylum Acidobacteriota; class Blastocatellia; order RBC074; family RBC074; genus JACPYM01. Next base: position 1,363 of record JANOWX010000060.1, read on the forward strand.
GATTGCTTTGCTCATACTCGCATTCATCTCCGGCACGACACTCGCACAGTATCAGGACTTGACCGCGGATGATAAAAAATCCGGCAGCAAGTCAAAGCAAGAGAAAGTCAAAAAAGAAAAAACGAAAGACGCCGACGATGACGGCGATAAAGACGACGCCGACGATAAAGACGACGATGACGATGACGACAAACAAGAATCGCAATCAGCAGATCAGAAGAAGCTAGAAAAAGAGCGCGCCAAGGCTGAAAAGAAAGCCAAGGAAGAAGCCGCGAAACAGGCCAAAGCGCCAAAGACTGCAACCGGCAACTCGGCCAAACTCGCTGAAGCCAAACCGGCGGAAGCCAAACCGGCGGAAGCCAAACCGGCCAGCACCTCTGAGAGCCGTTCGCTCAGCAAAACCGACAGCAAAAAAGTGGATACCGACGCGAATCGCGGCGCCGCACCGGCCGCGATGGCTGGTGATTTAGAAACCGTCCACGCCACCGTCGAGACCGAGCCTGTTCCGCACGGCGGCGATGCGGCGGACGATCCGGCCATTTGGATTCATCCCAGCGATGCGTCCTTGAGCACGATCATCGGCACTGACAAACAGGGCGGTTTGGCCGTTTACGATCTGACCGGCAAGCAGTTGCAATATGTCGCTGACGGGCTGATGGATAACGTTGACTTGCGCGCTGGTTTCAACCTCGCGGGCCAGATGGTGACATTGGTGACGGCGGGTGACCGGCGCGACAATTCGATTGCCATTTATAAGGTCAACGCGCAAACGCGCCAGCTTGAAAACGTCGCCGCCAGCAAGGTCAAACACGGCGTCACGGTTTATGGCGCGTGCATGTACAGCAGCAAGAAGACCGGCAAGACCTATTATTTCGCCACCAGCAAATCGGGCGAGGTCGAACAATTCGAGTTAGCCGACAATGGCCAGGGCAAAGTGGACGCCAAATCGGTGCGCCGCTTCAAGGTCGGCGGTGTCGTCGAAGGTTGCGTCGCCGATGACGAGTTCGGCCACTTTTACGTCAGCGAAGAGCCCGTCGGCATTTGGAAGTACAGCGCCGAACCGGATGGCGGCGACACGCGCACGCAGGTGGGCAAAGTCGGTGACGGTCATTTGCACGCCGATGTCGAAGGGCTGGCCATTGCGTATGGGCCGAACGGAACCGGGCATTTGATTGCTTCGAGCCAAGGCAATCACTCCTATATTGTCTATAAGCGCGAAGGCAATAACGAATTCGTCAAGAAGTTCCGCATCGGCGATGGCGCGATTGACGGCGCCGAAGAGACCGATGGCATTGATGTGACCACGGCCAATCTGGGCGGCAAATTCCCGAAAGGCGTTTTTGTCGTGCAGGACGGTTTCAATGATAAGGGCAGCAAGAATCAAAATTTCAAGCTCGTACCCTTTGACGCGATCATCAAGTAAGCGGCGCGCCGGCGCAGGCAGACACTCCGCAATAGGTATCGTTCCGGGAGCGGTAGCGCTCAGCTTGGCAAGCAAGTCAAGTTGATCGTTACCGCTCTTGGCACTGTATCGAAACAATAATTCCGCTCATCACACAGCAAAGGAGTTTTTATGACGCCCCAACCCCGCAGACTCTTTGCTCCTGTCACGGCCATCCTGGCTGCCGTGCTCATCAGCATTCTCTTCACCGCTTCCGCCCACGCCGCTCCGCAGAAAAAGAAAAAGAAAGCCGCCAATGCACCGCCCGCTGTCACCCAGCAAACTCCGAAACCTGCTGCGCCTGTTGCCGCGCCGACCGAATCTGCCCAGGCTGCGGCCACAGCGGAAGCCTTGCCAGCCGAGAAAGACCCGGCGCGCGAAAGCTGGCGCATCAACGCCGAGCCCTATGCCATCCTGGGCAGCGGGCGTCCCGGCAAGACCGTCGCGGATATTGATAAGCCGGATGGCGTGGCGTTTGGCCCGCAAGGCTGGCTGTTTGCCACCGACGCCAAAAACCGGCGCGTGCAGATTTGGGATGTCAAAACCAAAACGCATCTGGGCGAATTCGGGCACGGCATCTTTGGCGGCGAGATCGTAGACATCGCCGTCGCACCCAACGGCATGGTGTTGGTCACAGATCAGGTGCTCAATCTGGCCTACGCTTTTATGCCGCCGAAGCCCGGCGAAAAGGACGAAAAGGGGAAACCGCTGGGGCCGTATGATTTTCAATTCAAAGGCACGCGCTTCGGCGAACGGCATTTCGACAAACTCGGCGGCATCGCGATTGACTCCAAAGGCCGCATCTACGCCGTGGATGCGCACCTCAATCAAGTCTTCCGCTACACAGCCGAAGGCGCGGACGATGCCACTTGGCAATTCGCCAAGAGCCGCGGCGACGGCGACACCTACCTGCACGGCTGCGAAGGCATCGCCATTGATGAAGCGGCGGGCAACATCTACATCGCCAGCGAAAAGGATGCGACGATCCAGGTCTTTGATTGGGAGACGGGCGCTTACAAAGACAAGCTGGTGGGCGCGCGTTCCGACGGAGCGGGCAAGCCGGTCGGCAAATCCGTTTTCTCCGGCGCGGTCGAAGGGCTGGCGCTGGCGGGTAAAAACTTGTTCGCCGTGGATGAGAGCGTCGGCCACATTCAGATTTTCGATTTGAACAGCCCTGGCGTCTTTAACCGCGACCTGCTCGGTTTTACGCCGACACAACGCGCGCGCAATGGCGGCTATAAGGGGTTCGTCGGCCATTCGCCGCAGGTGGATTTCGATGACAAGACGAACAAGACCTTGCAACAACAGGTCAAAGACGGCGCGGTCATTCCGGGCCAGGCCAATCCGCCCGGCTATTTCTGTTCGCCCGATTCGATTGCCACGCATACCGAACCGGGTGGCGAGACGTATATCGCCATCGCCGATCAGTGCAATTACCGGCTGGCTGTTTACCGCTGGTCAGACATCACACGCGCGCTGAGTGCGGCAATGGCGCGCGCCACACCCGCGCCCGCGCCTGTGCCCGTTGCGGAAACCGGCAAAGGCGGCAAGAAGAAAGGCAAAAAGAAAGGCCAGTAAATCAAAATCAAAAGGCAAAAATCAAAAGGCAAAAGGGCGGCGCCGTCTTTTCTATTTCTGAAAAAAGCAGTTCCAAACTTTTGCCTTTTGCTTTTTGATTTTTGCCTTTTGCTTTATTGCTAAATCACCATGCCAAAGATCATTGCAAAGCTCTACATCACGCTCCCCGATGGCACGAAGCAGGAAGCCGTCCTGCCCGGCTATCCCGTCATCATCGGCAAAGCGCCCGGCAGCGACATCCTCATCAACGACAGCGGTGTCAGCCGGCAGCACGCGAACATCCGATTGCAAAGCGGCCAGTATTTCGTCAGCGATCTGGGCAGCCTGAATGGCGTTTATGTCAACAGCCGCAAGGTCGCTGCTGAGGAAGCCTGTCCGCTCAAGCACGGCGACAAAATCCAACTCGGGCGCGTCAAGATCAACTTCCACCTCGAAGAAGTGCCGACCGGCGCGGTCAAGAGCGATGTCTTTTCGACGCACATTGACGAGCCGCATTCGTATGCGACCAACATCGGGCAGCAAGCGCCGCCGCCACCACCGCGTGTGGCCAAGCCGGCGGCCCCGCCGCCGCCGGTGCCAAAACCGCCCGCCTTGCGCGTGGCCGCGAGTGGCGAATTGCTGCCGCCGTCAAACCTCCCCCCACGCGAAGCGCTCAATATCACGCTCGACGGCCGTTATGAATTGGAAGCCAAGCTCGGCCAGGACAACAGCGGGGCGCTGTATCGCGCCCGCCGCGTGATGCTGGGCGACAAAGTGGCCGTGCGCATTCTGAAACCGGAGTTGGTCAATGACCCCGTCGCGGTTGAACGCTTCCGCCGCCAGGCCCAGGTTGCCGCGCGCGTGCGCCATCCCAATTCGGTGCAGTTTTATGACTTCGGCTATACGACCGACGGCGTGGTTTACATCGTGGAGGAGTTGCTGGCGGGCCGCTCGTTGCGCGACATGATTTTGCAGCGGCGTGGGATGAGCTTAGCGCGCGTCGTCAGCATCGCCAATCAAATCGCCGGCGCCGTGCACACCGCGCACCTCAATGGCATTGTCGTGCGCGACCTCAAACCCGAAACGATCTTCATCGAGACCGGCCCCGACGGCAAAGAGATGGTCAAAGTCGGCGGCTACAATTTGGCCAAAGTGGATCAAGGCATCAGCGGCGGCGCGAAACTGACCGGGCCGCTCGGCGTGTTCGGCACGCCGCAATACATGTCGCCCGAACAATGGGTGAACAAGCCGCTCGATTCGCGCGCCGATGTTTATTCGCTGGGCGTCATCATTTTTGAATTGCTGACCGGCGCGCCGCCCTACGACTCGCCCAATCCGCTGGAACTGTCGCAGATGCATCTGAACGCGCCGGTGCCTGACCTCAGCGATTTTGGCCGTGCCGAAATTGACGAGGGCGTCTCGACCGTCATCACGCGCGCCCTGGCCAAAGAGCCGAACCGGCGTCAGCCGACCGTGCTCGATCTGGCCAGCGAACTCGAAGCCGTTTCCGGCAACCGCGCGGGCCTCATCGGGCGGGTCTTTAACAAGATGACGGGCGTCTTGCCCATCGCGCCCGTCGTCGTGCAAAGAGAAGCCGCGCATGTTCCGGCGGGCGAAGCCGTGCTGCCCTCGGTCGTTGCCAAGGCCGAAGACAAAGGACACGGCGCGTTCAACCCGATTGTCGTGGCGTTGATGATCGAAGCCTGTTTGTCGCGCATCTCCAGCGGGCTGATCAAAACCGCCGTGCCGCTGTATGCGCTGCTGGTTTTCAACTTGAACATCGCCTCGGTGATGGGGCTGGTGCTGGTGCAAAACATCGTGCCGTTGTTGTTGCGCGGCTATTTCGGCGCGCTGGCCGACCGGCACGGCAAGAAGCCTGTGTTCATGGTTTCGCTGACGATCCGCACAGTTGTCGGGTTGCTTTATTCATTCGCCAACCTGCCGCTGCTCTTTGCCGTCAGCGTCGTGCGCGGCATTGCCGATTCGGCCAAAGGGCCGTCGGCCTCCGCGATGATCGCCGACGCCACCGACGAGAAACACATCGCGCAGGCCTATTCCTGGTACACGACGGCGAAATCCACTTCGGGCGGCATTGGCGAAGCGCTCGCCGCCTTCGCGTTGACGCTGCTGATTGGGTATTACGTTGGCACGCAAAATGTCACGGCCAACTTTGCCGTGCTCGAACGTACCAACCGCGCGGGTAAACAGGTCGAACAGGTCATCAAAGCGTCCGCCGATGTCGTCAACGGCGAACTGCCTGGCAACGAAGCCAATCCCAAACCGCAAAGAGTCGTGCGCGTCGAACAACGCACCGTGCCGCTCAGTTCCA
>JANOWX010000061.1:0-6998 GCA_031418175.1 Acidobacteriota bacterium
GCTCAGCAATCCGCTGGCGGCGACTGGCAGCGATGCAACCAACGGGTCGCTCATTACCAATGTCAATCAAGTCGGCGCGGGCCGCCTGGGTTTGATTCTCAGCTTGCCCGCCGGTCAGAGTTTCAGCGCGGGCGTCCGCCGCATCCTCGTCGTCACCTTCACCATCGCGGCGAACACGAGCGCGGACTCCACCAACCTCGGCTTTGGCGATCAGCCGATCACACGTGATGTCACCAACGCGGCCACGGTCAGCTTACCCGCCACTTACACCCCTGCGGCGGTCAGCATTACGCGCGGTATCGAAGCCGATGTCACGCCGCGTCCGAATGGCAACGGCGATGTCACGACCACCGACCTAGTGTTGATGGGCCGTTTCGTCGCGCAATTGGATTCACCGGCAAGCGGCGGCGAATTCCAGCGTGCCGATAGCGCGCCGAAAGACACGCGCGGCAACGGCGTGCTCGGACTCGCCGACCTGGTGCAGACCGGGCGCTACGTCGCGCGACTCGATGATTTGGTGCCGGCGGGCGGCCCGACGGCGCCGCTCAATTTGGTCGCCGGCGCGGGCTGGACGAACGCCCGGCGCAGCATTGAGCGTCTGACTGATCGCCAAACTGATCGTTGGGTGCGTTTGCTAGGCCGCAGGGCAGAGCCGGGCACGTTGGCGCTCACGCTCAGTGCGAGCGGTGACGAGAACGCGCTCAGCTTCGGCTTGCGCTTCAATCCGTCGCAATGGCGCTTTGTCGCAGCGACGGCCAACGCCGCTGCCAGCAACGCCACACTCACACTCAACACCAACGATGCCGCGCAAGGCCGTTTGGGTTTCGTGCTGGCCTTGGCGCCAGGGCAAACCTTTGCGCCGGGCGCACAGGACTTGGTGTCGTTGCGCTTTGAGCCGGTGGCAAAAGCGGCAGGCCAGCAAGCAGTAATGAAGCAAATGACAATGCCCGTCGTGGGTTTTGCCGATGCGCTGGTCGCCTGTGAAATCGTCGCGGCGGATGCCAGCCCGCTGGCGGCGCGCTTCACCGGCACGCCGAATGAGGCGGAGGCGATTGGGCTGACCGAACTCAGCCACGTATCGGCGGCCGACGGAAGCACGGATCAGTTGGCGCGTGAACAAGTCGTCGCGGCCTTTGGCCAAGAACTGGCGGCAGTTTCGGCCAATGCCGTGACTGAACACGCGCCCACGGAATTGGCCGGCACGCGTGTCGAAATCACGGACAGCCGTGGTGTCACACACAACGCGCCGCTGCTTTTCGTCGCGCCGGAACAGGTCAAGTACCGAATTCCGGCGGACGTGGCGGCGGGCGAAGCAACGGTGACGATCACGCGCGCGGGCAGGCCTGTCGCGCAAGGCGTCATCAGCATCACGTCTGACGCGCAACGCGAATAAGACTTACGCAAAAGCGCATGGAGTTCAGGCTTCAGCCTGTGTGCGTGAACTCCAAGACAGGCTGAAGCCTGAACTCCATGCGCTTGCGCCACGTTTGTTTGATGAGCCGCAACGTAAGTCCTGGCTAAGCCGTATTGAATTGGCAAACCGAAGGCTTGGCGCGCTGTGCCAAGCCTTCGTCATTCGCACACGAAATTATTTGGTAGAGGAGAAAAGCTGTGAATACCCATCAGGATCAATCTAGACAAAACAACCAAGCCAAACCGAGTTGGCGAACAGCCCGCTGGCTGGGATTGTTTTGCTGTTTAACGTTAACCCTTAGCCTCTGCGGCGCGCTTTGGCCAACAGCCCAGGCCATGCAAAACGCGCGCGTCGTGCGGGTTACCAACGCCAGCGCTGCGCCCGGTTTGACCGCCACGCTCGCCGTCGAATTGGTGGCGCAAGGCAATGAAAACGCGTTGAGCTTCAGTCTGACATTCAACCCCGCGGTGCTGACCAACCCCGTGGTGACGGCGGGCAACGGCGCCGCCGGCATTTCGCTGCAACAGAATCCCAATCAAGTGGCGAGCGGACGTTTGGGCATTGTCGTCTCTTTGCCCGCCAACCAGTCCTTTGCCGCAGGCACGCGCCAATTGGTGCAGGTGGCCTTCACGCTTCCGGCGAATGCGCCGATAGGCGCGACCACCATTGATTTCGGCAGTCAGCCGATTGGGCGCGAGATTTCCGATCCTATCGCAAATGAATTGACGGCCACCTACACGCCCGGCACGCTGACCGTCGGCGCGTTAGCCGTCAGCCTCTCGGCGGCCAGCTTCAGCGGGCGCGACCAGGCTGCGCCGGAAATGATTCTGGCGATGTTCGGGACCGATCTCGCCACCGAGGTCAGGGTTGGCGAAACGGTGCCGTTGCCGACCACGCTGGCGGGCACGACGGTGGCGATTCGTGACAGCGCGGGCACGGTGCGCAATGCGCCGCTTTTCTTTGTCTCGCCAGGACAAATCAACTACCTGGTGCCGGCGGGGCTGGCGAATGGCGCGGCCACACTGACCGTCACCACCAGCAACAACAAGCTCTCAGTCGGCGCGCTCAACCTCCAAGCGGTTGCGCCGGGCCTTTTCTCCGCGAACGCCAACGGCGCGGGCGTACCCGCCGCCGTGCTCTTCAGGCAAAAAGCCAACGGCCAACAGAGCCTGGAAGAACTCATGCAAGCGCAAGGCGGCGCGCTGGTGCCGAAGCCCATTGATTTAGGGCCTGACGGCGACATCGTATTGGTGGTCGCATTCGGCACGGGCATTCGCGGGCGCAGCAATGCGGGCGCGGTCACCTGCACGCTCGGCGGCACTTCGATAGAGGTGCCGTTTGCCTCCGCGCAAGGCGGGCTGGTCGGGCTGGATCAACTCAACCTCGGCCCGTTGCCGCGCAGCCTAGCCGGTCGCGGCAATGTGGATTTGGTGATTACCGTGGATGGCAAGGCCGCCAATACAATGCTGCTCAACGTTAAATAACGTGCTGAGCATTCTCTAAACCGGCACCGGCAGAGCGGCGGATTGCGGGCTTAAACGGCCAGCAATCCGCCGCTCTTTTTTTGTACGGGACAGCCATTGGCGTTGCCCGGCTTTCTCCGTCGGGATTGCGGCGGCTGGGCGCGTAAAGACGCAATCCGCTTGGCGGCACGCGTGTTCTCACCTATCCTGCGCACCGCAAACGATTCTTTCAACTCGTCGTCTTTGCGACCGGCGCGCCCGTGCAATTCAGCGACCGCCCGAAAGTTGAAGCGCTGTTGGATCGCGCTGCGGGCAAAGGCTATGGCGTGAAATCGCTGATGCAACAGATCGCCGAGAGCGATCTGTTGCGGAATAAATAACAGTGAAGATTCCCAATCCAGAGCAGGTCGTTGTTGAGATGCGGAAGTTGCGCGATTACTGTTTGAATACGGAGCATCGGATTGGCAAACACAAGGCGCGACTGTTCAAGGCAGCGCTGGGCCTGACCATTGAAGATGCGGAAACGCTGCGAACTGTTTTACGTGACATCGTGAAAACGCATGAGGCCGAGTTGGGTGAGAACGACGAGCACGGACAGCGATATCAGATTGAATTCGAGATGACTTGGCAAGGCAAGCATGCGAAACTTCTGAGCGCCTGGAACGTGCGGCCAAACGAGGATTTTCCACGGCTGGTTACGTGCTATCCAACCAAATCTCGTTGAGGTAGTTATGGACAAGATCAAGTTATTCGATGTCGTCGCATTGACGGAAGACCTGCCAAAATACAAATTGCGGCGCGGTGAAATCGGCGCGGTTGTCGAAGTTCATCCAACCGGCGGCTATGAGGTTGAGTTCGTTTCACAAGACGGCCACACCTACGCCCTGATTACGGCAAAGAAAGAACAACTCATCGCGTTAAGACAAAAACCATTGCATACGTCCGGCAAGTTGGTTCCGGCGACTTTGTAGCAACCCAGCATGCCGAATGGCTGGCGCGACAAATACCGCGCGCTGGCCGAAGGCGAAAAAGCCCCCGGCATCGGCAAGAACGGCCATCGTTTCGCCTCTCGCTATATTCAACCGGTACGTATCGGGGTCGCTGCCCGATGGACAACGCTTTCAGGACGTGCGCGAGTTGAAACGCCTGCTGCTCAAGGACGAACGGCAAATCGCGCGCAACCTGACTACGCAACCCATCGTCTTTGCGACCGGCGTGCCCGTGCAATTCAGCGACCGCCCGAAAGTCGAAGCGATATTGGATCGCGCTGCAACAAATGGATTTGGCGTGAAAAGGTTGATTCAACTGATTATTGAGAGCGAGTTGTTTCGGAATAAGTGAGCTAACGTTTCGATGGGATTGAAACCCGCATGAAAATAGATGGCGTCATCTGGCTCAGAGACATCGTAGACGAATAAGGAACGAAAACAATATGGCAAAAAGTAAAGCAAAGACCCTGCCTGAATTTGATTCGACTGCCGAGTTAGTAAATTTCTTTGATTCGCACGACATGGGTGACTATTGGGAACAAATGCCGGAAGCTGAATTTGAGATTAAGATCAAACGAAGAAAACATCTTATTGCGCTGGAAGAAGACATTGTCACGAAAGTTACCCGCATCGCCAAAGCGAAGCATGTTTCGTCTGAGGCATTGATAAACACATGGCTCAAAGAAAAGCTGCAACAGGCCAGTTAGAAAAGAACGAGACGGCTCTTATGGCAAGCGCTTTCAAGACGTGCGCAAGTTGAGACGACTGCTCCGTAACTCAATCCGATGAAATTTATCTTCGCAAAATTTGGACTCAGCGGATTGCTCATCACGGCTTGTTGGCTGAGCGTCGTGGAAGCACAGCAAACCGCCGCGCAAAAATATCTGATTTCAGTCGAGCGCATTTGGGAGCGCGCCCAGCACAATGCGTTCACTGATTTGGTCGAATTCGACGGCAAGCTCTATTGCACCTTTCGCGAAGGCTCGGCGCATGTGCCCGGCAAAGAAGGCGTGAATGGCACGATTCGCGTGATCGTTTCGGACGATGGGCAAAACTGGCGTTCGGTCGCGTTGCTGGCCGAAGCGACCTACGATTTACGCGATCCGAAATTGTCGGTGATGCCCGATGGACGGCTGATGTTGTTGATGGGCGGGTCTTATTACGAAAGCGAAACACGGCTGCATACCAAAACCTTTGTGGCCTTTTCTGACAAGCTCGGCAAATCGTTTGGGCGTGTGCAACCGATGATGTTTGACGAAAAGGCGGCAGCGGTAGCGGGCTGGCTCTGGCGCGTGACGTGGCATCGCGGCATTGGTTACGGCGTGATGTATAACAGCGCGGCAGACCGCAACGACGCGCTGCTTATGGCTACGCGGGATGGCGTGCATTTCCAAACGGTCACGCGGTTTGATTTGCAAGGCGCACCCAATGAAACCGTGCTGCGCTTTTTGCCAAGTGGCGAAATGGTCGCGTGGATGCGACGCGAGCGCGAATCGCAAAACGGCTTCATCGGCGTCAGCCGCGCGCCTTACACCGAATGGCAATGGAAAGAGCAACCCCGGCGCGTCGGCGGGCCGGAATTCACCGTCCTGCCGAACGGCCAGTTGATCGGCGCGGCGCGGTTACATTTGCCCGAAGGGAAAACGCGCACCGCTATTGTTTCGCTCACGACCGATGGCAAGCTCGAACCGCTGTTGATGCTGCCCAGCGCCGGAGATAACAGCTACGCAGGCATGGTCTTGCGCGGCGACAAATTGCTGTTGTCCTATTACGCAAGCCACGAGGGCAAGACTTCGATTTATCTTGCCACACTGAGCGCCAAGGCGTTGCAACAGCAAGAGTGAGTTGGCGCATACGATGCCTGCCCTGCCTGTGCTGTCGGAGTTTTCAACGAAGTACGCAATTTGACCACGCAACTCATCGTCTTTGCGACTGGCGCAGTGCGTGCAATCAAGCAGTTCGGTTAATTACACTTGGATGGAGGCTCCCGGCACAATACATTTCTGAATCTGGTCAGGCTTCAGGTGAAATGTTAAAGTCTATTGCAATATGAAAAACAATCCGCTTCCGCGTCTTGATTCTGATACAGAAATTCGAGAGCAACTACTCCCACTTTGCAGGATACAACACGGTCAGATTTGGACTGACCCACAAGGTAAGCACCGAGTCGCATGTGTTGATGCCACTGACCACACCGCAATTAAGGAACTCTTTGGGGATGAAAAAGGAGCCTTAGCAATTCATGACCCTCCCTACAATCTTGTTGCGTTCGAGGAAAGAGAATTATCAGATTTCATTGTTTGGTGTCGTGGCTGGGTTGATAACTCAATGGCGGTGCTGGATAAAAACAGTTCCTTTTATGTGTGGTTGGGCGCAGATCAAAACAATGGTTTCCAGCCGCTTCCCGATTTTATGGTGATGATGCGAGGCACTGATTTGCAGCCACGTAGCTTCATAACCATGAGGAACCAACGAGGCTACGGTACGCAGAAAAACTGGATGGCTGTTCGGCAAGAACTACTCTATTACAAACGAGGAAATCCCACATTCAATATTGAAGCGGAGTATACTGACATTCCTAAAATTTTGCGCGGTTACTACAAAGAAGTTAATGGACAGGTAACGGAGAACTTCGAGCGAAGTAAATCGGAAAACATACGTGCTGGCAATGTTTGGGTTGATGTACAACAAGTCTTCTACCGTATGGAAGAAAATGTGTCCGGCTGCTATGCACAGAAACCACTAAAATCAATTGAGAGAATCGTAAAAGCTAGCTCAAACGCAGGGGATTTGGTCCTAGATTTTTTTGCACACTCAGGAACGACATTACTTGCGTCTGAGTTGTTAGGGCGGCGTTGTTTTACTGCCGATCTTGACCCTATTTATTGTGAGATCACAATTCGGCGGTTGGAGCGTTTTCGTTCGCAACGAAAGCTTGGCTGGCAAAATGGACATCCCTTTGAGCAAGAAATTGAAGTGCCAATTACTGAGCCTCAACGTGACGACGCTGAAGCTAAACACGATCATTTTCAGGAAAGCCTTTTTAGTTATGGAAAAACTGCAAGCCGAGCTTGATCAGCTTATCTCGAAATTAGACGACGCGGAAGATGTTAAAAGCAGGATAGAGACGTT
>JANOWX010000062.1:0-3571 GCA_031418175.1 Acidobacteriota bacterium
TTTCTTTTTCTTGAACGCTATAGCTCCTGTTTCAGGCGCTCCCAGGAAATCGTCTTCCCTTCGTCGGCTTCCTTGATGCTCTGGCGTAATTGCATCATCAATTCCCGGTCGCCCACAATCTGCAAAGTCTCGACGATTGACTCATAAAGATTCCAGGAGAGAATGGCGAGGACAGGCTCGCCGTGGCGTGTGACGGCCACCGTGTCTGTGTTTCGTGCAAGCTCTTCGGGCAGGCTGGTCAGTCTGTCGCGTGCGGTGATGATCGGTAGTGTTAAAGTCATGTGCGTAAGTTCCTTGTTCGATAGCGCGCCGAATGGTACGCAGAAGAGCAAGGAGCGTCAATCACTGTCTGGCGCCGCATTCTCTCTTTGTTATGAACACCATCATTCGCTTGTTGATTGCCGACGATCATCCGCTGTTGCGCGCCGGGTTGCGCCAGGTGATCGAAACCGATGCGCGCCTGCAAGTCGTCGCCGAAGCCAGCGACGGCGCGGCGGCGCTCGAATTGCTTGCCGCGCATCGTCCCGACGTGGCCGTGCTCGACATCGAGATGCCGCAATTGACCGGCTTCGCGCTGCTGCGTGAAATGCGCGCGCAACGGCTGACCACGGCGGTCGTCTTCTTGACGATGTATCACGACGAAGAGATGTTCGACGAGGCGCTCAATCTGGGCGCGCTGGGCTACGTGCTCAAAGACAGCGCCACGACCGACATCGTCGCGGCCATCAAAGCCGCCGCCGCCGGGCAGCCCTACATCAGCCCGGCCATCTCCGCCTTTCTGCTCAACCGGGCGACGCGCGCGGCCACGCTCGTCAAGCAAACCCCCGGCTTGAACGACCTGACGCCGACCGAACGGCGCGTGCTCAAGTTGATCGCCGAAAACAATACCAGCCGCGAAATCGCCGAGTTGCTTTTCATCAGCTACCGCACGGTCGAAAACCACCGTTCCAACATTTGCCAGAAACTCGACCTGCACGGCAGCCACTCGCTGCTCAAATTCGCGTTCGATCACAAGTCAGAACTGTAAGCGGCGCCCTGGGTACGCAGCGCTTCCAGCGTGCGGGCTTGGCCTCAGACGCATTCATTCCGGCAGGGTTTTCCTTCTGCCTCCGTTCGTCCCACGCCACGCCCGCACGCTGGAAGCGCTGCGTACCCAGGGCGCACAAATCACGCAAAATTGCGTCACGCAAAACTGCGTGATACAGTATTGTGTCATGGAAAACCCCTTTCAATTTGGCCGCGAGTTGGGCACTGCCGAACTAGTGGATCGCGCCGACGAGGTCGAAGAAGTCGCGCGCACCGTCCGGCAAGGCGGCAAGCTCTTTCTGATCGGGCCGCGGCGTTTCGGTAAGACCTCCATTCTCAAAACAGCGGAAGACCGCTTGCTGGCCGAGGGCGCGGTGGTGTTGCGCTATAACGCCGAGAGCTTCCCGTCGCTGGATTCGCTGGTGGCGCGCATCGTGGCGGACGCGGCCAAACAGTTGAAAGGCGGCGTCGAGCGCGCGGGCGCGCAAGTGCGCAAACTGTTCACGCGCTTGCGGCCCGAACTCAGCTTCAACGCGACGGAATTGGAATGGACGGTGAAGCTGGGCAGCGCCGAGGCCGAGGCCGAAGACCGGCACATCGGCCTGCTGGTCGAGGCGCTCGACGGCGTCGAACGGCTGGCGCAAGCGCAACCCAAAGGCCGCGCGGTCGGGCTGGTGATTGACGAATTTCAAAAGATTGCCGAGATCGGCGGCCAGGCGGCGGAAGCGCAGTTGCGCGCAGCCATCCAACAACACAAGCGCACCGGGTATGTTTTTGCCGGTTCCAAGACGCGGCTGCTGACGGCGATGACGCTGGATGCCGCGCGCCCGTTTTACCGGTTGGGCAGTTTGCGTTTCATCGGCCCCGTCCCGCGCGCGGACTTTCACGCATTCCTGCGCGCCAAATTCACCGAGAGCCGTTTCAAAGTCGCCGACAAAGAAGACCCTTTGGCCCTGATTTTGATGCTGGCCGAAGAAGTGCCCTACAACGTGCAATTGCTGGCGCACGCTTGTTGGGAACAATTGCGCAGCGGCGCAACCGCCAACGAACGCGTCTTGAACCAAGCCGTCGTGCGGCAGGCGTTGGAGCGCGTCGTGCGGCAATACGACCCTTTTTACACGCAACTGTGGAACGGGTTGACCGCCATTCAACAAAAAACCCTGGCCGCCGTGATTGCCGCCGAGGGCGTCAAGTTGCAATCCATGAAAACAGCCAAGTCCGTCGGCAAAGGCCCCTCGACCCTGAAACGCGCGTTAGAGGCGCTGTTGACCAGGGACATCCTGCGCGAAGAAGAAAGCCTGGGCAGTTTGCGCCTGCGGTTTGAAGACCCGTTTTTCAGCCAGTGGATTCAGCGCTTCATTCCGCGTGTTTAGCTCAGCCGACGCGCGTTTTGGCCTCTGCTCACCCAGTCTATCCAACCTCTTTCCCGACACCACGCCTAAGTGGAAACACCTAGCAAAATGAGTGGAAACACTCAGGCATTTTGTGAGGGTTCCTCTATACCCAACGCGCGTTTTTCGCCGTAGCTTGCACAGCGTCCCCGACATCCCCCCAACAGAGGCGAACGGAATGCTGAGTGTTTTGCTGGTCGAAGATCACGCGCCGATGCGCGAAACGTTGCGGCTGTGGCTGGCCGATCTGGCCGCGCCGATTACCGAGTGCGACAACGGCGCGGATGTTTGCGCGAGTTACGCCGCGCACCAGCCCGATTGGGTGCTGATGGATATTGAATTGCCGGGGCAGGACGGCCTCGCGGCGACGCGGGAGTTGTTGGCAAAGGAACCGGCGGCGCGCGTGCTGATCGTGACGACGTATGACGATGCCGAGTTGCGGCGCGCGGCGCAGGCGGCGGGCGCGCGCGGCTATGTGCTCAAAGAAAACCTGTTGGAAGTGCGGCGTCTGCTGCAAACGGCGTGACCGCCGACAACCGAAAACATCAACCCAACCAATCTGCTCACAAAAGAGCAAGGAGCGAACCAATGAAACCATCGTACCAGGCAAGCTGGAATGAAGCCGCAGACCCGCAACCGCAGGCAGCCAATCTTGTGGATGCCGGGTTGACCAAAATGATGCTGAACCAATTCCCCACACAGCGCACAGCCATTCCGGCCCGCACCAGTGCGCCGCGCACGCCGGGCGGCAGCGTGGCAGGTGTCCGGGACAAACTCTGCCGCCTGCTGCTCGTGTTGCTCTGCGCCCTGGCGGGGACGGCACACGTCGTGGGCCAATGCGTGCCGAAAAGCTTCGGCAACAAGACCACCGCCGACGGCCTGGGCGACAACTTTGTCAGTGGCGTCTTCGCCAGCGGCAGCACGGTCTATGCCGCGACGGATGGCGGGCTGGCGATCTCGACCAATGGTGGCGCGAGCTTTAGCAACAAGACCACCGCCGACGGCCTGGGCAACAACAATGTCCTTGGCGTCTTCGCCAGCGGCAGCATGGTCTATGCCGCGACGCAAGGTGGGCTGGCGATCTCGACCGATGGCGGCGCGAGCTTCAGCAACAAGACCACCGCCGACGGCCTGGGCCGCAACAATGTCTTTGG